>CAZCOC010000045.1:0-8964 GCA_964500075.1 uncultured Salinibacterium sp. | reverse complement strand
CCCTGATGCAGGATCAGGTGGATGCGCTCGGGCGGTGCCTGGGTGGAATTCAGAAAGGCGGCGCGCGCGCCCACCGCCTCGAGCGCATCCACCTGATCCTGCATCAGGGCGATGAGCGGCGAGATCACGACGCCGGTTCCCTGGCGCACGAGCGCTGGAATCTGGTAGCAGAGCGACTTGCCGCCGCCGGTCGGCATCAGCACGAGCGCGTCGCCGCCGTCAATGACGGTCTGGATGATCTCCGCTTGCTGGCCCCGAAAGCTCGAGTACCCGAAGGTCTTCTCGAGCACACTGAGTTGCTCGACAGTTGCAGCGGCGGTGTTCATGCCGCGAGTTTAGGCGAGGCCGCCGATGTGCGGGACTGCGCACGCGATCCGGTGGACGACTTCAGGTTCTCTGGCTCAGGGAGCAGGGGCGAGCACCCAGAGAACTTCGCAGTCTGCGTCGCTCGAGGCATTGCGCCAGGTGTGCGGATCGCGGCCACGGAAGGTCATGGAGTCTCCGGCCGCAAGCTCGTGGTCGTCGTCGGCAAGGGTGAGGGTGAGAGTGCCGCGGAGCACATAGACGAACTCAACGTCGCAGTCGAGGCTGTACAGGTCGGTGCCAGCGGTGCCACCGGGATCGATGATCGAGTGGATGACCTCGATATCGGTCTGGCTTCCGGGGGTGAGCAGGAATTCCGCGGCCCCCTCGCCGCCGAAGTTGATTGGGGCACCGGGTCCGCGCACGATTTGTGAGGGCGGCGGCTCGAAAAGCTCGCCCACCTTGAGACCGACTGCCTGGCAGATCGCCACGAGCGACGCCACTGATGGTGACACCTGGTCCCGCTCAAGCTTGCTCACGAAGCCCTGGCTGATGCCGGCCGCGGCCCCGACCGCCTCGAGCGTCAACCCGCGCGCGAGTCGTGCGGCCCGCAGCCTGGCACCGATCTTCACGTCGCTCGTCATGCTTCCATCCTCACGCATCGCGGTCGTGCGACCGATACGGGCTACTCCGACTCGATGGCGACGGCGCGCACCGGGGCACCGTCAGCTCCAACGAAGGCGAGCGGGAGCACCGAGATGACGGGATGCTCGGTGCTGATCGCCGCCAGGTTGGTCATGTTCTCGACAATGACGCCACCGACTTCGGCGATGAGATGGTGGCTCGGAAATCCCTCACCGGGGTGATCGTCATCGGGCGTCTCGTCGAGGTTGATGGCGTCGATTCCGATGGTGCGCACACCGTGATCGAGGAGTAGTTCGCACGCCTGACGGTCGAGGAAGGGATGGTCAAAGTACCGTGGTGTGCCGTAGTGCGCGCTCCAACCGGTGTGCAGCAGCACGATCACACCCCGCTCAAGCCGGTCGAGCACGGGGGTAATGTGCGCCACGCTGATGCGGCCGCGCTCGCCAGCGTCGCGGGCATCCACCACCACACCAAGGCCGATGAAGCGCTCGAGCGGCACCTCATCAATGCGCGGGGCGCTCTCGTCGAAGTGAAAGGGAGCGTCAACGTGGGTACCGCTTTGCGAGCCCATCGTGACCGCGAGCAGGTTGAAGCCATCAACGGCGATCGAGCTGTGCGGGGCGAACGAGACCACCGGGTCACCGGGGTAGACCTGCGTCTCACTCGTCAATGGAACGGAGAGGTCGATGACCCGACTTATCTTCATAGTCAAGAAGTCTTGCACATCAGTCATAACTTGGTCTATATTCGGCCCGAGCACTTACCTGCATCGCCGACCACATTCCTAAGCTCTAGTGAGGAAAAATCATGACCGACAACAGAGTCGTTGTTCCCGACCACGACACCACCGCACTCAACCCGCGGCCCAAGGCCACGGAGGTCGAGCAGCGGGGCATCGACACTGTTCCCGATGCCGACCGCACCTCGACCTGGTTCGACCTCATGCGCATCCAGTTCGGCGGTGCCAATACATTCGCGACCGTGCTGCTCGGCACATTTCCGATCCTTCTCGGCCTCTCGTTCTGGGAGGCCGTCGCTGCGACCGTGCTTGGACTGCTCGTCGGTACCACGTTCCTCATGCCGATGGGCCTCTTCGGGCCCAAGACCGGCACGAACAACGCCGTCTCGTCTGGCGCCTTTTTCGGGGTGCGCGGTCGGGTCATCGGATCGTTCCTGTCACTGTTGACCGCCGTGGCGTTCTACTCGATCTCGGTCTGGGTCGGCGGCGACGCCCTTGTCGGCGCGCTCAACCGCCTGTTCGGCGTGCCCGACTCGATCCTGCTACGTACCGTGCTCTATGGCCTCATCGGCCTCATCGTGATCGTTGTCGTTATCTTCGGCTACCAGTTCATGCTCCTCGTCAACAAGACCGCGGTGATCGCCAACAGCATCCTGATCTTGCTCGCGATCGTCGCCTTCTCTGGCACGTTTGACGCGGGCTACGACCCGGGGCCCGAGGCATACGCGCTCGGAGCATTCTGGCCAACCTTCATCCTCTCGGCGCTCATCGTGGCGAGCAATCCAATCTCGTTTGGCGCGTTCCTCGGTGACTGGTCGCGCTACATCCCCGCCAACACGCCCGCCCGCAAGATACTCGGCGCGACGTTCATCGGGCAAAGCCTCACGCTCATCCCGTTCCTGTTTGGCGTTGCGACCGCCACCCTCGTCGCTGGCCAGGCCGACTACGTGTTCGAGCTCATTCAGGTGTCACCGCTCTGGTACGCGGTATTGCTGATGGTCGTCGCCTTTATCGGCGGGCTCTCGACAGGCACCACGTCGCTCTATGGCACTGGCCTTGACTTCTCGTCGGTGTTCCCGCGCTTCACGCGCGTGCGGGCGACCATTTTCATCGGCGTCATTGCGTTCCTGTTCATCCTGACTGGACGCATTTTCTTCGACCTGCTGGGTGCCGTGAACGCGTTCGTCGGCGCGATCATCGTGACAACCACGCCGTGGATGGTGATCATGACGATCGGTTTCTTCGTGCGCCGTGGTTCGTTCTCGCGCTCCGACCTGCAGGTCTTCAACCGCGGCGAAACCGGCGGCCGCTACTGGTTCACTGCGGGCGTCAACTGGCGCGGCGTGGCGGCCTGGATTGTCGCAGCAGCGCTCGGCTTGAGCTTCGCCTATTTCCCGCCCGTCATCGAGGGCCCGTTCAACGCCGTCGCTGGCGGCATCGACTTGAGCCTCATCGTGGCGATCGTCTCGGCCGCTGTGCTCTACCTGGGCGCACTCGTCATCTTCCCCGAGCCAAAGTACGTGTTCCCTGCCGAGGGACCGCGCATCGTGCCAGAGCGTGACGGCGTCATACAGCCGATCGTTACCAACGAGAACTCGGCGGCGGCGAGGGCAGCCGCGCGCCGGGCCGGCTGAGCCCACCAGGAGCAACCGCACATCGTGGACGCGCTGACCCCCCGCCTAACCAACAACGGAAACATCGGCCAGGTCGATGCAACCATCGTGCCACGCTACGGCGGTGCGCCGACCTTCGCCCGGCTGCCCCGCTGGGACGAAGTCGACCAAGCCGATGTCGTGGTGCTCGGAGTTCCCTTTGACACCGGGGTCAGCTACCGTCCAGGGGCTCGGTTCGGGCCCGCGCACATCAGAGAGTCGTCGCGCCTGCTGCGCCCTTACAACCCGGCGCAAGACGTGTCGCCATTCGCGGCGCAACAGGTGGTCGACGGCGGTGACATTGCGGCGAACCCGTTCTCGATCGACGAGGCCTTGGCGAGCATCCAAAGCCACGCGGCGGCAGTTCTCGAAACAGGAGCCGCACTCCTGACCCTTGGCGGCGACCACACCATTGCGCTCCCGTTGCTGCGGGCGATGCACGCGAAACACGGACCGCTCGCCGTCGTGCACTTTGACGCCCACCTCGATACCTGGGATACCTACTTCGGCGCCGACTATACCCACGGCACGCCATTTCGCCGTGCGTCGGAGGAGGGGCTGCTCGCCGCGGACTCGTGCCTGCACATCGGCATTCGAGGGCCGCTCTACACGGCCGACGATCTCACGAGCGACGGCGACCTAGGGTTTGAGATCGTGCACTCGGTCGAGATGGATGCGCTCGGTACGGCCGGCGTCATCGATCTCATGCGGGCGCGGGTCGGCGATCGCCCGGTGTATGTCTCTATCGACATCGACGTGCTCGATCCGGCCTTCGCACCCGGCACGGGCACGCCGGAGGCCGGCGGCCTCACGAGTCGGGAGCTATTGGCGATCATCCGTGGATTCGCCGGTGTGACGATCGTAGGCGCCGACATTGTCGAGGTGGCACCCGCATACGACCACGCTCAGATCACCGGGATCGCTGCCGCACATGTCGCGTACGAGCTGCTGTCGGTCATGGCCGGCGCGCGGAGCACTCCATGAGTGTGCCAGCGGAGGGCATGGCGACGACGACGAACAAGGCCACGACCACCGAGGTGCTCGCCGCGGCTGACGCGATAATCGACGACTTCGGCCACCATCGCACGGCCGCCTATTTTTCGGGCTTTTCGCCGGACGCGAGTTTCGTGTTCCACACAGCAGACCGTCGGCTTGAGAGCCGCGAGGAGTACGAGCGTCTATGGGCTCAGTGGGAGAAGGACGACGGCTTCCGGGTGCACGGATGCACCTCGAGTGACCGGCGTGTTCAGGCGTTCGGCGAGACGGCGGTCTTCACCCACTCTGTGCGCTCAAGCATTGAGTTCAACGGCGACGTCTCAGAAGTCGTGGAGCGCGAGACGATTGTGTTCGTTCACCGGGCTGGCCAGTGGGTCGCAGTGCATGAGCACCTCTCGGCGGCAAGCCAGCTCCAGTAGCAGCTAACTCGACCACTTCCGGATCAAGGAGCTTTCGGCCACGGCTGTTCTGAAACGCACCGCTACCTCCGATGGGCCAGCAAGGGTGATGGCAATTGCGGCCAGAACAGCAAGCACGGCGATCGTGATTGCCCAGCCGACCGCGAGCGGGACGATGGCGTCGAAGAAGGCGCCAGCGGCACCGGCCGGAAGAAATTCGAAGACGATTGCGATGAAGATTCCCCGGCCGATCGCAACACCAATGGCTACCGCCGCCATGACCACGGCGATCACCACCGCAGTGCGAATACCAGCCCTACGGCGGTTGCGAGCCAGCAGGATGCCTCCGGCAAGAAAGAGCACGCTCAGCAGTGGGAGCAGCCAGGCCAATGTGTCAAGGAGCGTATACACGATTCGTGCCTGCACAATCGCGCCCACTTGTGCGATCGGCAAAACTACTTCCACCTCGGGAATGAGCCCGCCGAGCGCCAACCCCTTCGCCTCAAGCCGATCGGCGACAGTCGCGATGATAGGGGCGAGCGAGATGTCGACCTGCCCATTCTCGCTAATCACGAGGGCTTCGTTCTGCTTGCCCTGCAGCACCGCGATCAGCGCGCCGTGGGTAATGCGAAGGCTCTGTGCCCAGACTGTGGCAAAGGCATCCGATTCGACGACTCGCGTGGTCGCGCCCTCAATGAGCGACGCCACTCCGGCTGCCGCCGGCGCCTCAAGCAGGCCGAGAGCCGCCGTCGCTCGGGGCGGCAGGCCGAGAGACTCAAGCCCATCGAACAAGTCGGCCGTGGTGCCGCGGATGTCGATCTGAGAATCGATCGCGGTCGTGATCTTGTTCACGACAAGCGACTGAACTTCGGGATCGTCGGCGAGCGGTGCGAGCATTGCGACGAAGTTATCGGTGTTGGTGAACTGCACCTTCGCCCATCCCACGATGAGTGCCGACGGGGCGAGCAGCGTGCCGATCGCGACGAGAACAACGGCGCCGAACGCGCGCGCCGAGAAGCTGCGGCGACCTACGGATGCCTTGGCTGCGGCATCGCGCAGTTGTGCATTCTCCTGCTCAAGCCTGGCTACCTTCTGCTGGGCGGTTTCGCGTGCGGCGGCCATTGCGGTTCCTCGTTCTCTCGACGCGGTTAGCCGCGACAACTAAAACTATGCCGCATCGTTGCGCAACGACGCGTCATGATGCCTGTGGAATCTCGAGCAGAACAAGGTGCCCGGTCGGAACTCGCGCAGCGAGCGCCTCGTCTGCACTCGCAATTGCAACGGCAATGCGGCGGCCGCCGGGCTCAACCGCACAGTCATAGCACGCGAGCGCCCCAGCGGCTGGACTGCCAACGATCGGCTGTGGGCTGTAGACCGTGCGGACCGACGGTGCGCCATCGGCGCAGTCGCCTCCGCTTTGTTCGATCGCAACGAGTTGATGCGCGAACGCGAGCGCAACGTAGATGGTTCCGTCCGGCGCGATCGACAGCCCATCGGGGCCGGAACCCGGCGAAAACGTGACGACGGTGGATCGCTCGGCGGCGAGGTCGCCCGCGGACGGCGAAGTCCGCGACAGCTCAAGCACTGAGATCCGGTCGGCGAAGGTCTCTGCAACCACGAGGCGGCCGGCCGTGTCACGCTCGCAGCCGTTCGGGAAGACGAACCTTGCGTCCGTGGGGCAAACGGAGCCGTCGGTCCCAACCCGCAGCAACGACGAGCCCGCTGGCACATGGGTCGCTGGGTCGAAGCCGTACCCGCCGACCCATGACGTGCCGTCCGGATCGACGTGCATGTCGTTGGCTGGAAACTGGAAGTGAGCCGCGAGTTCTGCGTGCACTGCGACTTGGCCATCCCGAACCGCGAGTACACGCTTGCCGAGGCAGTCGACCACCAACAGTGCCCCGTCACCGTGCTGGTCGGCGGCGGCCGAGAGCCAGCCGAGCCCTCCCGGCATCTCGGGGCATCCAGAGTCTCGATCAATGACGGTCTCGGCAGCGGCACCGGGCACCCACCGAACGATGCGCGAGTCGAACATGTCGCTGAACCACAGGGCACCGTGGTGCCAACGAAGCGCTTCGGGAAAGTACAACCCGCCCAGTTCCATCGTCACCTCGCTGTCACCCGCGCTCGCCTCGCCACGAGTCGCGCTCAGAACGTCATCGTCAGGCCGCCGTCGACCCTGATTGATTGGCCCGTGATGTAGGTGTTTGCGCGATCAGTGAGAAACGCGACGGCGGGCGCGATCTCATTCGGAAGCGCGCCGCGGCCGAGAGGCAGTCGGCCGCTTTCGAAATACCGACCGCGAAACGCCTCCGTATCGGTTTCGTCAGTGCCATCGGCGAGCTGACTCATGCGGGTGCGGACGAAGCCAGGCGCGACCGCGTTTGCGAGCACGCCGTGTCGAGCGAGGTCAAGGGCAACCGACCGTGTGGCAGCCTCAAGCCCGGCCTTCGAGACGTCGTACGCGAGCGATCCGGGTTGGGCGTACGAAGCGTGCACGCTCGTGATGTTCACGATTCGCCCGAACTCCTGCTCGACCATGCCCGGCGCGATCAGCCGCATGAGGTCGAGCGGCTCGCGCAACCCGTGAGCGGGAGCGTGTCATTCAGGACCGCGAGCAGCACCCCATGACCCAGAAGCCGAAGGACGCGCCATGAGCGAAAACCCCAATTCGAGACTACCGAGAGCGAAACCACGGAGTTCGAAACCGGCGTCGACGGAATCCGGTTCCGGCTCATCCAAACCGAGCGGTTTACCTTTCGCGCCTTCGTCGACTGCAACATGGCCGAGGCGTGGGTTGGCGACAGCTTCCGAATTTTCCCGGGCAAATACGGTGAAGATCCGGTCTGGGGCGACGGTGCTGAACTGAAGATGGCGGATGGCGGATGGCGCTACCGTGTCGGAGGCGTTCTCCCGAGCGCCCGAGGAGTTTGTGGCACCGATCCTGCCGCCGAACGCGCGCGCCGCGCGAGCCGAGATTGCACGGCGCCGTGTGGTTCGAAACCGTGTATCAGCATCCGGGGGATGCAAGTGGCCAGACCCTCTACGCGCTGTTCCACAACGAGAATTACCCGGAGACGCTGCCGTTCGATACGGCGACCGGCGACGGCCTTCGGGATACGGATTGGCCACCCGGGCTCAAGGGCGACGAATCCCTGCAAGCGGTGCCCCGAATCGGCATCATGCGCTCGGTCGACGGCGGCGCCACATGAGAGGATCGCGGCATCCTGATTGAAGATCGCGACGAGCGGATGATTCGGCTCCCGGGCAATCGCAACTATTGCTTCCCTGGCGGGGTCGGTGACCCGAGCGCCGTCGCAAACGGGGAGTACCTCTACGTCTTCTACGGGGAGTACGCCTATCCGAGTGCGTGGTCGGCCGAGACGTGGGACAGCCATGTTGAAGCGCAGGCTCAATGTGTCAGTGTTGCCCGCATCCCACTTGATCGCCTTGACGAACCCAACGGTGCAGCTCGGCGTTGGAACGGCAGCAGCTTCGACGCGGCGTGGAACGCGGCTGGCGCACCGATCGCGAGCCTCCGGATTGCTCGGCAGGATGGCGGCGGGGCCGTCTCGCAGGGTGACGAGCGCTACTACTGGGGGCCATCGGTCAGTTGGAACGAGTACCTCGAATGCTGGGTGATGCTGCTCGGGTGCGTCGACGGCAGCTACTGGGTCGGCGACAGCCTGTTTATGTCGATCAACCCGCATCGCGATCTCGGGCTCGGCCATAATTCTCAGGACTGGTCAACGCCGATTCGCATCGTGCATCGACCGGGCCACACGCTGTGGTATCCATCGCTGCAGCCGAGCGACTCGCCGGAAGACATCGCCGAGCGCCAAGCCTCGGTTCGACTCGGGCGAGAGGCCCGCCTTTTTTTTAGGATATGTTCGGCGACGAACACGTCTACATCAATGACTTCCGAGTTGCGTTCGACCGAGCGGAGGAATCATGAACTCACACCGGACTGCCGTGATCACGGGCGGGGCCAGCGGCCTCGGCGCGGCCGCCGCCGTGCGCCTGAATGCCGACGGCATTCGGACCCTCACCCTCGATCTTGCCGAAACCGCTGACCATCAGGTCGACATCACCGACGAGGCCGCCCTGAGCGCGCTTGCCGATCTCATCGGCCCGGTCGACATCCTCGTCACCTCGGCCGGCATTGTCGGCCCGAGTAAACCGCTGCTTGAGTCGACCACGGCCGAGTGGCAGCGCACCATCGACGTGAATC
>CAZCOC010000044.1:0-9018 GCA_964500075.1 uncultured Salinibacterium sp. | reverse complement strand
CCCCAACCCCAACCCCAACCGCAACGGCAACCCCAACTCCAACGGCAACCGCAACCGCAACTCCAACGGCAACCCCAACCCCAACGGCAACCCCAACCGTGCCGCCAGCACCCGCCGCCAAAGGCGTCACCGGCGATCTGACGGGGGATGGCAAGCGCGACCTGCTCGCCCGAGCCCTCTCGGGAGCTATCACGCTCTTCGCTGGGGATGGCACCGGAGGCACAGCGGCGGGCATTCCCGCTGACCTCGGGGCCATATATCTCACGATGTTTTTCCCGGGAGACTTCAGCGGAGACGGGCGCCAGGACCTGATTGGGATCGACGCGTCGGGTTCCCTCTGGATGCATCCCGGAAACGGCTCTGGAGGCTGGCAGCCGCGCGTCCAAGTCGGGACCAGCTGGCAGTCTTTCACCGCGGTCTTCGCTGCTGGCGACTTCAACGGTGACGGCAAGCCCGACGTCTTTGCGCGCGATGCTGCGGGCAACCTCTGGCTGTACCCCGGCAATGGAGCGAGCGGCTGGCTTCCGCGAGTGCGGGTCGGCACCAGCTGGCACGTCTTCACCTCGCTGCTGAGTCCCGGCGACTTCACCGGCGATGGGCATCCGGATGTCCTCGCGCGCGACAGCGTCGGCAACCTGTGGTCGTACGCCGGCGACGGTCGCGGGGGTTGGAAGCTGCCGCGCACCTCGGCCGGAACGAGCTGGAACTCGCTGTTCTCCCTTGCGCCCGCCGGGGACTTCACCGGTGACGGTAAGCCGGACATCCTCGCGCGAAACGCGAGCGGCGGACTCGTTCTTTACCGTGGGAACGGCGCCGGCTGGTGGATCCTCCCCGCCACGCAGATGGGTGACTCTTGGAAGCCGTACACCTGGATCGGATAGCGAACGGGGCACCCTAGGCTTGGCGGGTGCCCAAGTCGATCTTGTTCGTCGATACCTATTACTACTCCCTTCTCGAGTCGCTCGGTCTCAGCGGTCGCCCGACCGCACCCTCTCGGTACGGCGATCGGATGGCTGACGCTCTGGGTTTCGGGTTCGGCACCGGTGGCGCGTACGCCCGAAATTTTCGGCAGATCGGGTGGGATGCCCACGCGGTGATCCCCAACTCGCTCGCTTTGCAGAGCCTGTGGCGCACGGAGCAAGGTCGACGCCCGCCTTGGTCCCCGGGATGGCAGTACGCCGCGCACCTTGCCCGTGTCCCCGGCCTGCGCAACGTCATCCACCGCTTTCCGCACGTGCACGGCGTTCTGCTGGACCAGGTCAAGACGCTCCGCCCCGATGTGGTTTTCGTGCAGGACATCAACCTTCTGCCACCCGCTCTGGCCCGGGAGATCCGCCGCAACACTGATTTGCTGGTCGGCGAGATCGCGTCACCCCTTCCGCCGAAGCCGTTCCTGCTTTCCTATGACCTGATCGTCTCGGCACTCCCTACAATCGTCGAGACGGCGCGCAGCTGGGGGATCGACTCCGAAGGGATTCCGCTCGGCTTCGACGAGCGGTTCGCGACCGTGTCACCCGCCTCAACCCGGTCGATCGACGCGATCTTTATCGGGAGCTTCACTCGCCTCCAGCCGCAGACGGGTCCGCTGCTCCAGGCGGTCGCGAGTGCCGTGCCAGGCCTGCGTATCTATGGTCCGGCCGACTCGGGTGCCCTTCGCGACGCCGGTCTTTCGGCCAACTACGCCGGCCCGGCGTGGGGGCACGAGATGTTCGAGCTCCTCGGTCAGAGCAAGATGGTCATCAACCGCCACGGCTCCATCGCAGGCCCATACGCTGTTAACATGCGAATGTACGAATCAACGGGATCCGGCGCTGCGCTCATTACCGAAGACAGAAGCAATCTCGGTGAACTGTTCGATCCGGCCACCGAAGTGGTCACCTACCACTCCGTCGAGGATGCCGCGGCGCAGGCCGCAGCCCTCCTACTCGATCCCGTTCGCCTCGACCGCATCGCAGCGGCGGGCCAGGCCCGCACATTGCGCGACCACAGCTACGCGCTGCGCGCACGCCAGCTGAAGGCCGTGCTTGAGCAGCGCCTCGCCGCGGTGCGCTAGCGGCGAGTTTGGGGGGCCCTACTGGTGCGTCGAGGCGGCGCCGATGACGTAGGTCGGTACCGCATCCCGCAGTTCTGGGCTTGTGATTCCGCGACCGTCGACGACTGTGCGTACACCCGGTAGGTTGTCGGCCCGCACCCGCGTGTATTCGTCGTGATTCGCCTGAACGATGACCGCGTCGATAGGTTCGCCGAACTCATAGTTCACGAATCCGAGGGCCTCGATCTCGGCGGGAGTGTAGAGCGGGTCGTTGACCACGGGGGTTGCGCCCGCGCTTGCGAGCGCCTCGACGACATCGAACACGCCCGAGAACGCTGTCTCCTTGACCCCGCCGCGATAGCTCGCCCCAAGAACGGCCACTCGCTCCCCCGCCAGCGGGCCGTGGTGCTTCTCCAAGAGCGCGACGGCGTACGCGGGCATCGCGCGGTTGGCGGCGCGAGCAGCCCGCACCACGGTCGCGTCAGGATCGTTCCAAAGGTACATCTGGGGATAGATCGGGATGCAGTGGCCGCCCACGGCGACCCCCGGCCGGTGGATGTGGCTGAAGATCTGACTATTGCACGCGTCGATGACGCTGTAGATGTCGATCCCGCGCGTGTCTGCGTAGCGGGCAAACTGGTTCGCGAGCCCGATGTTGACATCGCGGTACGTCGTCTCGGCCAGCTTGGCCAGCTCGCTGGCCTCCGAGGAACCGAGATTCCAGACCCCGTTGGGTCGGTCCAGATCCGGACGGTCGTCAAAGTCGAGAACCGAATCGTAGAACTCCACTCCGGCCACCCCTGCCGCGGGGGTCGTGCCGCCGACGAGCTTCGGGTACTTCCGGAGGTCGGCGAAGGTGCGCCCCGTGAGCACGCGCTCGGGGCTGAAGACGAGCTGGAACTCATCTGCCGAGAGCCCGGACTCAGCCACGAGCGCGGGCAGGAAGCGGTCGCGCGTGGTCCCCACCGGGAGCGTCGTTTCGTAGGAGACAAGCGCACCACGTTGCAGGCCGCGGCCCACCGCTGCGGTCGCGGCGTCCATCCATCCGAAGTCGGGGATGCCGTCTTGGTCGACGAAGAGGGGCACGACGATCACGATCGCGTCACTCTGCCGCACGGCATCGGTCGTGTCGAGCGTCGCAGTGAGTCGACCCGCCTCGACCTCGATCGCGAGCTTGCGCGCGAGATCGGTCTCCCCGGGGAAGGGCTCGGTGCCGGCATTGATGAGGTCAACGGTGCGGGGCACGACGTCGGCCCCGATGACCGTGTGACCCTTGCTTGCGAACTGGACGGCGAGCGGCAGGCCGATCTTTCCCATGCCGACAACGGTGATCCTCATGACTCTGCTTTCGTTTTCAGCGCCTTCTCCTCAGCGCTCTCGTGTCAATTCAGGGTGTGGAGCGTGCCGTCGGCGACGAAGCGCTCGGCGATTGCGACCACGTCGGTTCCCTCCGCGAGCGTGACGACTCCGGCCGGGTCGCCCGAGAGCACGGCATCGCGAAAGGCCTCGTGCTCAGCGAGAAGAGGCTCGGTGCGATGGAGGGCGAACCGCGTCATGTTTCCCTCGCTGACCCCCCGAAACGTCGAGATCCGATCCCACGAGTTCTGGATGACACCGTTCTGGTAGTGCGTCAAGTCGGCTGTCAGCGTGTCGGCAACAAGTGCACCGTTCTCCCCGAGAACAACCGTTGTTCGCTCCTTAAACGGGCTCAGCCAGTTTACGGTGTGACTGACGATGGTTCCTGAGCTGAGCGTGCCGATCGCGAGAAGCATGTCCTCGTGCTCGCGGCCGCTGCGGTGGGCGGTCCGAGCGTTGATCGAGACGTAGGTCTGCTGGCTCACCCACGCGGTTAGGTCGATGTCGTGAGTGGCGAGGTCTTTGACGACCCCGACATCCGCGATGCGCCCGGGAAACGGACCCTGCCGGCGCGTGATGATCTGCAAAATTTCTCCGAGGAGGCCGTCTTCAATCCGACTACGCATCGATTGCAGGGCCGGGTTGTACCGCTCGATATGCCCCACGCCGCCGATCAGACCTGCCGCGTCGAACAGGTCGCGAAGTTCGACGGCCGACTTCGAGTCGGATGCCACGGGCTTCTCGATGAGAGCGTGGATGCCGCGAGCGGCGAGCTCGCGCCCTAACTCCAGATGGTAGATGGTCGGCGCCGCAACCACGCAATAGTCCAGCTCCAGGTCGAGGAACGCACCGAGGTCGCGCGTGACCGGGGCTCCGTTGATCTGCTCCGGCACGTTCTCGGCGGGGTCGTAGACTCCGACGAAATCCACCCCGGAAAGTTGGCTGAGCACCCGGCAGTGGTGGCGCCCCATGACACCGAGCCCGACCACCCCCGCGCGCAGCGCCATCAGGATCCCGCAGAGGCGACGGCGTTCACCGCGGTCACGATCGTGGCCAGCTCGTCCTCGGTGAGGGAGGGGTACACCGGCAGCGACAGCACCTGACCGGCGACGAGCTCTGTCGTCGGTAGATCCAGATCCAGATCGAAGGAGGGCAGACGGTGGATGGGCGTTGGGTAGTACACGCCCGATCCGACGCCGTGCGATGCGAGCTCCTCGCCGAAACGATCGCGATCGTGGTCGACGACGCGGATCGTGTACTGGTGGAAGACGTGAACGGCACCCTCGGCCGTCGGTGGCGTAACGACGCCCCTGAGGTTCTCACTGAAGAACGCTGCGTTCGCCTGGCGCTGCGCGGTCCAGCCGGCGAGCTTGGTGAGCTGCACGCGACCGATCGCCGCGTGGATGTCGGTCATGCGGTTGTTGAATCCGACGACCTCGTTCGCATAGCGCTTTTCCATGCCCTGATTGCGCAGGAGTCGCATCGTGCGCGCCACGGTCTCGTCCGCCGTGCTGACGAGACCGCCCTCGCCGGCGGTCATGTTCTTTGTCGGATAGAACGAGAACGACGCCGCGATCCCCCACGCGCCGACCGGAATCCCATCGACCGAGGCAAGGTGCGCCTGGGCGGCATCCTCGAGCAGGAGAAGCCCGTGTCGCTCGGCGATCGCGGAGAGGGCGCCAAGCGCGGCGGGGTGCCCGTAGAGGTGCACGGGCATCATGGCGCGGGTCCGTGGAGTGATGGCGGCCTCCACCGCGGACGGGTCGACGGCAAAGTAGTCGGGTTCGATGTCGACGAAGACCGGGGTCGCCCCGGTCAGAGCGACCGAGTTCGCGGTCGCCGCAAAGCTGAACGATGGCACAATGACCTCATCGCCCGGTCCGATTCCTGCGGCGAGCAGGGAGAGGTGCAGGGCTGACGTGCCCGAGTTGACGGCGATGCAGTGCCGGCCCGCGACGACTTCAGAAAACTCGGCTTCGAAGGCGGCGACCTCCGGCCCCATCGCGAGCATTCCGGACCGGAGCACGCGATCAACCGCGGCCCGCTCTTCGTCACCGATCTGCGTCTTGGCTGAGGGAATCATTCGCTAACCACTTCTGTGAGCTCTCCTGTTGTCGTCTGTTGATACTCGCGACCGCTGCTCGCGCACACCCACACTTCATCGTCCCGCTGAACTAGCGGGATTCCCTCGTGCCCCACCCAACCGACGCGGCGGGCGGGGCTCCCCACGACGAGCGCGAAATCCGGAACGTCCTTGGAGACGACCGACCCGGCTCCGACGAGGGCCCAGCGCCCGATGGTCACTGGGGCGATGCAGACGCTCTGTGCGCCAATCGAGGCGCCTTCCAGCACCGTGACACCCTTTGGTTTCCAATCCTGCGCAGACTTGAGCGTTCCGTCGGGGTTAATCGCCCGGGGGAACTCGTCGTTGGTGAACACCACTGCGGGTCCCACGAAGACGCCCCGTGCCAGTCGTGCCGGCTCGTAGATGAGAGCGTAGTTTTGCACCTTGCAGTTCTCGCCGAGCTCAACGCCCGTGCCGATGTACGCCCCACGCCCGATGATACTGTTTGCGCCGACGACCGCATCCTCGCGCACCTGCGCGTAGTGCCACACCCGCACGCCGCTGCCCAATTGTGCACTCGGAGCGACATCCGCCGTTGCATGCACATCGGCCTTCGTTGACATGAGATCTCCGAGTTTTCGCGACGGCTAACAGGGGCTCCTACAATCCTAAGCGACACGCCCGATGCCGCCTGCGGGCCGCTGGCGGCCGCAGACACGAGCTGCCAGACCCTTGGCGGGGCTCGTGGTTCAGTGCTTCAGCGCTCGCTGTTCGCGGAGGTCGTTCTCGACCATCATGGCGACGAGGTCTTCGAACGGCAGTGTTGGAGTCCAGCCCAAGACCTGCCGGGCCTTGGTCGCGTCGCCGACGAGCTGCTCGCCCTCGGTCGGGCGGAGGAACCGCGGGTCGATGACGACGTGCGACTCCCAGTCGTCAACTCCAGCGATCGAGAATGCAAGCGTCAGAAAGTCGCGTACCGAATGGGTCTGCCCGGTGGCGATGATGTAGTCGTCCGCGACATCCTGCTGCAGCATGAGCCACATCGCCCGGACGAAGTCGCCGGCGAAGCCCCAGTCACGACGGGCGTCGAGGTTGCCCATCGCCACGGTCTCATCGAGGCCCAATGCGATTCGCGCGGCGGCGCGCGTGATCTTGCGCGTGACGAACTCCGGTCCCCGGCGCGGTGATTCGTGGTTGAAGAGGATACCGCACGAGGCGTGCAGACCGTAGCTCTCTCGGTAGTTCACCGTCATGAAGTGACCGAATGCCTTTGACACTCCGTAGGGGGAGCGCGGCCAGAACGGAGTGCGTTCGTGCTGGGGAACCTCCTGTGCCTTGCCGAACAGCTCGGAGCTCGACGCTTGGTAGATCCGCACTCGATTCATGTCGTCACCCACGTGGATGCGGATGGCGTCGAGCAAGTTCAGCGCACCCTTGGCTGTCACATCGGCGATCGCGCTCGCGTGCTCCCAAGAGGAACCTACGAACGAGATTCCGCCGAGGTTGTAGACCTCAGAGGGTTGCGCCAGGTCGAGTGTGCGCAGAAGGCTGATGGGATCAGTGAGGTCGCCGACGTGCAACTGCGCGCCCGGGATCGCCATCCGAACGTCGTCGTGCCGGGGTCCGCTGGCGCTGCGCACGAGTCCGTGCACTTGGTAGCCTTTGTCGGCGAGAAGCTCCCCGAGGTAGAGGCCGTCCTGGCCCGTGATGCCGGTGATTAGTGCATGCGTCGTCATCGTGGCGCAACGCTACCAGCCGCCTTACCCCGCCCGGCCGGTCAACCGCCAGAATCCACGACCTTGGCAATGTCGAGGGCATGCGGGCGGCGAAGATGGCGACGCCGTAGACGAGCGCTCGGCCTGCAACGGTGGCCGACCGCGTCAACGCGAGCGTGGGTTAGGCAATCAGAAAAGGTCGCCATCGACGCACGTCGTCGCCGTGTTGCCTATCTCTCGGGTCTTTGCTTTTCTAGGGCAGAGCGCCAACTCAGCTCTCGCGCAGCCTTGACGCAACACAGCACAAAGGTCAGCCACGCCCACTGTGTCAGCAGCGTGCTCTCTGCGAGAGCACTTGTCAGGAGCGCCACCAGCACAAGCGCTGGCCAAGCGAAGACGATGCTGCGCTGGCGGCCAGCGAGCAGCCAGGAGCGCACGAAGGCGAGGCTGAGCATCCCGACGAAGATGACGACACCGATCAGGCCGAGTTGGAACCAGACGTCGAGGTAGGCGTTGAGCGCTCCGCTTGGCACGGTGCCGCTGGGGTTGGCCAAGCCGATGAATGGTTGCACGTCCGCGCGCCAGCGGCCGATCCAGCCCCAGCCTTCGAGTGGTCTCAGGTTGATGAGTGCCTCGATACGTTGCCAGATGTCGAGCCGGTAGCTCAGCGCACCGCTCGCGTTCAGCAGTTCAACAACGCGACCGCGGGCGAGCCACGCGATGGCGGCGCCGATGAGGGCGACGGCAAGTAGGGAAAATTGCCAGAACCGGCGGCGATCCGGTCGCACTCTGCGCAGAAAATACAGCGCGCCGACCGCGACCGCCACAATGAGAAACACGCCGAAGACGACCGGCGACCGGGAGAGCGCAACACTCAGGCCCGCGAGCGCGAGTGAGACGATGCCAAGGATTCTCGGCACCGAACGCGTGCGTAGCTCGGTGCCGAACGTCACAACGCCGACCACCCCAAGCAGCCCGAACTCGTTCCGACTGCCCATCAGGCCTTGCACAGGGCCAAACAGGTCGAGGTTGCCGTCGATGCCCAGAAAGCCGATCGGCGCATCGATCAGCACCCCTGCGAAGATTTCGAGAACAATGGATGCCGCGAGCACGACGCGGAGCACGTCGCCGTACGACCGCACAATCTGAATGGTGTCCCGGCTCAGGGCAACAACGATCCCCAGCACCGTGAACATTCCGAGGTAAATCAGGCTGCCGAGCGTGGACCACTGGTATTGACTCCACACGACCGAGATTGCCGCCCAGCCAAGGAACGTCAGAAGCGACACCGGCAGGATTCCCTGCCAATCGACCATGCCGCGTCGAGCGATGAAGGCGGCGATGGCGAGCACGACCAGCACGGTCAAGACGCCGAGGAGTCCGGCTATGCCGATCGTGCGCTGCAGTGCGAAGGCGAGTACGGCTGTACCGATCGAGGCGAGTGCGAGCACGCGGGCAAGCTCCGGCGAGGCCAGCATCGCAACGACCGTCTCGCGCGCCGAATTGCGGCCGGTCGAAGCGCCAGCCGACGAGCCGGACGGTGAACTGGGCGGCGAAGTCATCGCGCGACGGCGTACGGCCCGGGCGGGGCAGCCGCTTTGGTCTTGACCGCGAAGATCACGAGAAACAGCATCCCGTACTCGCCCAGCAGGCGACTCTCGGCCACGCTCTGCACGATAAGTGCAGTAAAGATTAGCAATGGCAGCAGCGACAGCGCGCGGTACGCGGCAGTTGAGCGCAGTGCCCCGAGCGCGCGCCCGCTCGCGAGGCGGACGGCTAGTTCGACCGGCCGATCAACCGCCAGAATCCACGACCTCGTCAACGTCGACAAGACCAGGGCTGCAAAGATG
>CAZCOC010000043.1:0-9068 GCA_964500075.1 uncultured Salinibacterium sp. | reverse complement strand
GGCTGAAGACGCACTGCAAGCTTGCGCTTGTCGTGCGCCAAGAGAACGGTGTGCTTCGGCACTACAGCCACATCGGAACCGGCAACTACAACCCCAAGACCAGCCGCATCTATGAGGACTTCGGCCTGTTGACCGCGAGTGACACTGTCGGCAAGGACTTGACTCGGCTCTTCAACGAACTCTCGGGCTACGCCATCGAGAAGAAGTTCAAGCGGCTGCTGGTCGCCCCGCTACATTTGCGCAAGGGGCTGCTCAAGCTCATCCAAACCGAAACCGACAACGCCCAGAACGGCCTCCCAGCTGGCATCCGAATCAAACTGAATTCGATCGTCGATGAGGCCATCATTGACGCCCTGTACCGAGCGAGCAACGCAGGCGTTCCTGTCGACCTATTCGTTCGCGGTATTTGCGGGCTTCGGCCGGGGCGTGAAGGATTGAGTGAAAACATCCGGGTGCGCTCGGTTCTCGGTCGCTACCTCGAGCACTCGCGCATCTTCTCGTTCGTCAACGGGGGTGACTCTCAGGTCTACATCGGCAGTGCAGACATGATGCACCGAAACCTGGATCGGCGGGTCGAGGCGCTCGTGCGAGTCACGCGCGGGGAGCACATCAGGCAGTTGGATCGCGTGTTCGATATCGCATTCTCTGACGAGACGAGCGCCTGGCGGCTTGACCGGGATGGCGCGTGGTGGCGCCACGATCGCACCGACCGGGGCGAACCACTGCAAGACATGCAGAATGTGACGATGGCTGAGATCTCACAAAGGAAGCGCGGCGGGGTAGTTCGGTGACGACGCTGCCCCCGGTCGTGGCAGCCGGAGCGGTCTGCTGGCGAGTTCTCGACGGCGAGGTGAGAATCCTCGTCGTCCATCGCGCCTCGTACGGCGATATCTCGTTTCCCAAGGGCAAGGTCGAACCCCGCGAAACGCTGCCGGAGGCCGCGGTGCGGGAGTTGCGCGAAGAGACGGGGCTCTCTGTCGTGCTCGGTGCCCCGCTCGGGGTCGCCGAGTACGTCATGCCAACCGGCACTGACAAGGTCGTGCACTACTGGACCGCGGAGATCAACGACCATGAGCTCGAGCTTGCACGCTTTACCCCGAATGACGAGATCGCGGCACTCGAGTGGCTGACGGTCCCCAAAGCTCGTAAGCGACTCAGCTATAGCCACGACGTCGGCATTCTCGAGAGCTTCGCGTCACGGTTCAAGGCCGGCAACGCTCGAACTTTCGCGTTCATTGCGGTGCGCCACGGCAAGGCCATGCCGGCAGGCAACTGGGACGGACCGGACTCGACCAGGCCGCTCATGCACCGCGGGAGCGACCAAGCAATCGGCATCGCGAAGGGCATCGACGCCTTCGGCCCCCAGAAAATCATCAGCAGCACTGCTGTGCGCTGTGTCGCGACGGTTGAGCCGCTGTCGCGATTGGCAGCGCTCCCGATCAAAACGACAGCCGCGATCAGTCAGGATGCCTTCGAGGACGGCACCGGTGACGTCACGAGGATCGTCGCCAAGCGTCTCAAGCGGCAGGCATCCGTCGTGCTGTGCAGCCACGGTCCGGTGATTCCGCAGATCCTCGATGAGCTCGCTGAACGCACAAAAACGGAACTGACCGATTCGCTCCGGCAGTGCGGTGAGCTCAACACGGGAGAGTTTGCGGTCTTCCACGTCTCGACTCGAAACCCGGGCTCTGGCTTCGTTGGCGTCGAGGTGCATGCGGCGGCCATCGCCTGAACGTGGAACTCGGATCCGCAACAGTTGCGTGGCTGTTCCATTGCCGTTAACCCTTCGTTTACCTTTCGGGCCGAACTTTGTTAATTCGCGCGCCTATCGTGACTAGCTGGGTCGCACCGGCCCACGTCCTGAAATCGAAACTTCCGAAGGGAAAAACTGTGAACTTCAAGCGTGTTGGCACCATAAGTGCCATCGCAGTTGCAGGCACTATCCTCCTGTCCTCGTGTGCAGCTAACGAGACTGGAACCACCGAACCCACCGCATCCGCACTGTCCGGCACGCTTGTCGGTGCTGGCTCCTCCGCTGTTGGTGCGGCTCAAGAAACCTGGATCGCCGAGTTCCAGACGGCGAACCCCGATGTCACCATCACCTACGACCCTGCCGGCTCGGGTGCAGGCCGGGAGACCTTCCTCGGTGGTGGCAGTGACTTTGCTGGTACCGACCGCGCATTCAAGGACGAGGAGATCGCCGCCGGCGGCTTCGCGTCGTGCGCACCAGACAGCGGAATCGTGCAGCTGCCGCTGTACATCTCGCCGATCGCCGTCATCTTCAGCCTTGAGGGCATTGACTCGCTCAACATGAGCGCCGACGTCATTGCCGGCATTTTTGCCGAGCAGATCACAAACTGGAACGACCCGGCAATCGCCGCGTCGAACGAAGGCGTTGCACTGCCCGACCTCGCGATCACCGCTGTGCACCGATCAGATGACTCGGGCACCACGGACAACTTCACTGACTACCTCGCACAGGCCGCCCCGTCGGTCTGGACTTTCGAGGCCGACGGCGTGTGGCCGCTCGCAACCGGTGAGGCCGCTCAGGGCACCTCCGGTGTTGTCGACGCTGTGACAAACGGCACCGGCACGATCGGCTACGCCGACGCCTCGCGCGCCGGTGACCTGGGTACCGTCTCGGTGCAGATCGGCGACGAGTTCGTGCCGTTCTCCCCTGAGGCTGCAGCCGCCGTCGTCGACGCTTCACCGTTCGTCGAGGGTCGCGCTGACTTCGACCTGTCGATTGAGCTCGACCGCACGCCAGACACCGCGGCCTACCCGATCGTGCTGGTTGCGTACTTGGTCGGCTGCGAGACCTACCTTGACGAGGCACAGGGTTCGCTCGTGAGCGCGTACTTCAGCTACATGGCCAGCCCAGAGGGCCAGGCTGCTGCCGCTGAGGGCGCCGGTTCGGCTCCGATCTCCGCCACGCTGTTCGAGGCTGTCACGGCCGCGATCGCAGTCATCAAGTAGCACTGATTCACCCTGTCGGGCTGCGGCCGCCGTACACCTCGTGCGGCTGGTCGCGGCCCGATAGGCTTCGGGCAGACCGAGTCAGCCCGGCCGTGCCAGACACCACCATCCGATAGACGGGCCCAGGATCACCGCCATGACCACCGCTCCCGCGGTTCGCAAAGCCGTCGTCAGGCCAGCGGACCGAATTTTTGCTGCCAGCACCATCGTCGCGGGAAGCCTCATCTTGGCCGCGCTCGTCGCGGTAGCCCTGTTCCTGATCGCTGAGAGCATCCCCGCTCTCTTGGCGGATCCCGCAGATCTGCCGGGCTCCCCTGACAGCTTCTGGGCCTACGCCGCCCCCCTCATTTTCGGCACTATCTGGGCGGCTGCGCTCGCCCTGCTGATGGCCTTACCGGTCTCGCTCGGCATAGCACTCTTCATCTCCCACTACGCACCGCGCCGCATCGCCCAGCTGCTCGGCTACATCATCGACCTGCTTGCCGCAGTTCCCTCAGTGGTATTCGGGCTGTGGGGCATCAAGGTGCTTGCCCCGGCCATCGTGCCGCTCTACGGCTGGCTCGTCGACAACCTTGGTTTTCTCCCACTCTTCACCCCGCCGGTCTCCGGCACCGGCCGCACAATTCTCACGGTTGCAATCGTGCTCGCGGTCATGATCGTGCCGATCATCACCGCGATCTCCCGGGAGGTCTTCTTGCAGACACCGGTATTGCACGAGGAAGCCGCCCTTGCCCTCGGCGCGACCCGCTGGGAGATGATTCAAATGGCGGTGCTGCCGTTTGGGCGCCCCGGCGTCATCTCCGCCGCCATGCTCGGACTCGGTCGCGCTCTCGGAGAAACCATGGTGGTAGCCATGGTGCTCTCCCCGGCCATTCTCATCACCTTCGTACTCACAGGGTCGACGAACTCCAACACGATCGCGGGAAACATCGCCCTGAGCTTCCCTGAGGCATACGGTCTCAGTGTCAACACACTGATTGCGACCGGGCTGGTGCTCTTCGTCATCACGCTGGTGATCAACTCAATCGCGCGTTACATCGTCGGCCGCCGCAAGGCATTCTCGGGAGCGAACTGATGTCGACGAGCACTGCCGCCAGTCCTGAAACAACCTCCAACGGTATTACCAACTCGCTCACGACCGGTCGCCTCCCGCGTTGGGCGCCATGGGCAACCCTCGGTGCATCGTGGCTGGCAAGCCTCGGCATCTTCGCACTCATGGCGGCAGCAACGGGTACCGAGTTCAATATCGTGCTCGCGCTGGTCGTCGGCATCGTGCTCTTCAACATCCTGATCTATGTGATTTCGCGTCTGATCGAGGGGCCACGTCAAGCCACCAATCGCTTCGTCACCTCGCTCGTAGCGAGCGCGTTCGCAATTGCGCTACTGCCTCTGATTTCGCTCATCGTTACCGTTGTCGTGAGCGGACTCGCGCGCTTCGATCTGACATTCTTCACGAATTCGATGCGAAACGTCGTTGGCGAGGGTGGTGGAGCAGTACACGCGATCACCGGAACACTGCTGATCACCGGAATGGCAACGCTCATCTCGGTTCCGGTTGGCGTTCTTGCGGCGATTTACCTCGTCGAGTACGGGCGTGGACGCCTCGCCAAGGCGATCACCTTCTTCGTTGACGTCATGACGGGCATCCCGTCTATCGTTGCCGGACTGTTCGCCTATGCCTTCTTCTCGCTGATCTTCAGTGACCCTGGCGTCCGCTTCGGCTTCGGTGGCTCCATCGCCCTCTGTCTATTGATGATTCCGGTCGTTGTTCGCTCATCCGAGGAAATGCTTCGCATCGTACCGAACGAACTGCGCGAGGCAGCCTATGCGCTGGGTGTTCCGAAATGGCTCACGATACTCAAGGTCGTCATTCCGACCTCGGTCGCGGGAATCGCGACGGGCGTTACCCTGGCGATCTCGCGAGTGATCGGTGAGACCGCGCCCCTCTTGATCATTGCTGGCTTCACGACCAGCGTGAACACGAACCTCTTTGCCGACCGGATGATGACCCTGCCGGTGTATGTGTACAACCAGTACGCCACCCCGGGTGTCGATGTGGATGTCTACCTCGATCGGGCATGGAGTGGTGCGCTGACGCTCATTCTGATCGTGATGGCTCTGAATCTCATCGCCAGACTCATCGCGCGCATGTTCTCCCCAAAACTCGGTCGCTAGACCCCGACGCCGTCTCACCAGAACAGGAAAATTCGTGTCCAAGCGCATCGAAGTCAACGGCCTTAACGCCTACTACGGCAAGTTCAAGGCCGTCGAAGACGTCTCTCTTGTCATCGAGCCGCGAACCGTGACCGCCTTCATCGGTCCATCCGGTTGTGGCAAGTCGACCTTCATCCGCACGCTCAATCGCATGCACGAGGTGATTCCGGGGGCCTACGTTGACGGCGAGGTGCTCATCGACGGCAACGACCTATACGGCCCCGGCGTCGACCCGGTGCTCGTGCGCCGGCAGGTCGGGATGGTATTCCAGCGCCCGAACCCGTTCCCGACCATGTCGATTCGCGACAACGTGCTCGCTGGTGTCAAGCTCAACAACCGCCGCATGAGCAAGTCGGAAGGTGACGAACTGGTTGAGAAATCACTGAGGGGCGCCAACCTGTGGAACGAGGTCAAGGATCGGCTCGCAACGCCCGGTTCCGGGATCTCCGGTGGCCAACAGCAGCGACTCTGCATCGCTCGCGCTATCGCCGTCGAGCCGGAGGTCATCCTGATGGACGAGCCGTGCTCGGCCCTCGACCCGATCTCGACGCTGGCGATCGAGGATCTCATCGACGAGCTCAAGCAGGACTACACGATCGTGATCGTGACACACAACATGCAGCAGGCCTCGCGGGTCTCCGACCGCACAGCGTTCTTCAATATCGCCGGTACCGGCAAGCCGGGCAAGCTCATCGAATATGACGACACCTCGATCATGTTCTCCAAGCCGAGCGTGCAGGCGACGGAGGACTACGTCTCGGGCAAGTTCGGTTAACGAACTACTCGCCGCGCTCACGCAACGCGAGAGCCATTGACGGGAGCGCGAGGGAGAGGCCCTCGAACGTCCAGAACGCGGCCATTAGCCCGCCATAGGTGAGGGTGACCGTCCATTGATCGTCGGTGCTCACGAAAATGAATATGACCAGGCCGGCCGTCGCTGCGACGAGGGTCACGCCGGCGAACCAATGGTACGCGTCAACGTACGCACGGTCACGCCCTTGGTTCTGGCGTTCGTCGAGTTACCCCTCTGGCAGATCGGCCACCACCCGCACCGACATTCGGAGCGCCCACCACACCACTGCACCGATCAGCACGAACACGATTCCTGCCAGAGGGATCAGAATCCATGCGGCGGCGTTCGCGATAAGAACGACGATCATCAGCGCAACGAGGGTGATTCTGCTGCGCCTCGTGCGCAGCCGGTCGAAACGAGTGTCGCGCATAACACTGTCGACGTGGGTTTCGAGGGATTTATTGGTGCGAGCTGACATCATCATGAGGTTCCTTCCGTACTGGTGAATGGAGTCAGTGAAAAGACTTGCTCCACGGGCACCTCGATGAGCGCAGCGATGCGCAGCGCGAGCGAGAGGCTCGGGCTATACTCGCCGCGCTCGAGATAGCCGATGGTCTGGTAATGCACGCCGACCTCGTCGGCAAGTTCATTGCGGCTGAGGCCCTTTGCGGCCCGCCACTCTTCGAGCCGGCTGTACACCGGCTCTTCGGACTTCGGTTTCCTACCCATGCCAGTAGCATAAATGCTATGTAGCAATATTGCAACATGGATGTCCTCCCCTGCATCATGGATCCGGGGTCTTGGATCTGGAGAATGCGCTGGGATCCGCCCATGTGGGGCCGTCGCGATATAGGTGTCCGACAGCACCCACCCCGGGCCGAGGCGGGTACCCCGATTGGCGAAGCCGGTAAAGTAAGGCTAACCTTACTTATGGCAGTGTCGCCGGCTTTGTATCCCCCTCTCTCTGATCTGGAGCAGTACCGTCATGCGCGTCACAGCACCGCTCTCACGCATCGCCACCACCGCTATCGCCACCACCAGCCTCGCCGCCGCCTGCCTCCTGCTCTCCGGGTGCTCTGCGGCCGCACCCGCGGCCGTAGAGACCCCGGCAACAGCCCAGCCCGTTGCAGACGGCGCCTTCACCCTTTACTCCGGCCGCGAGGAAGAACTCGTTCAGCCGCTCATCGACCAGTTCACTGACAAGACCGGGATCGTCGTCGAGGTGCGCTATGGCAACACTCCCGAACTCGCCGCCCTGCTGCTCGAAGAGGGCGACGCAAGCCCCGCCGACGTCTTTCTTTCGCAGGATGCCGGAGCGCTCGGCGCCCTCGGCCAAGCCGGGCGGTTCAGTACCCTGCCCGCCGACATCGCCGAAGCTATACCGGCTGGCTTCACCTCAACCGACGGCAGGTGGGTGGGTGTTACGGGCCGCGCTCGCGTGGTCGTCTACGACGGCGAGCGCTACACGGCCGACCAGCTGCCAGACACGATCGACGGGTACGTCACCGACGAGTGGGCCGGTCGTCTCGGCGTCGCACCCGGCAACGCGAGCTTCCAGTCGTTTGTGACTGCCCTGCGCGTGCTAGACGGCGAGGATGCGGCCGCGGCGTGGGTTGAGGCTCTCGCCGACAACAGCCCCCAGATCTTCGAAGGCAACGGTGCGATTCTCGCCGCGGTCGACGAGGGCGTGGTCGACGCCGGACTCATCAACCACTACTACTGGTACCGCACGGCCGCCGAGGTCGGGCCCGAGAACATGCGCGCGCAGCTCAAGTTCTTGACCGCCGGCGACGCAGGCTCGATCGTCAACGTGTCGGGAGCGGGCATCCTCAACGGTGCTGCCGCCGACGCCGACGCCCTTGAGTTCCTGCGGTACCTCGTATCTCAAGCCGGCCAGACCTACTTCGTCGAGCAGACCTTTGAGTACCCGCTACTGCCCGGCGTCGCATCGCCAGAAGGCCTGCCGAGCTTGGACAGCCTGATCAACCGCGAGCTTGACTTGAGCGACCTTGACGACCTCGCCACCACGCAACGGCTGCTCGCCGATGCCGGTCTGATCTGAGCGCCCGAGAAGTGTTGCGCCACGGAACGGCAGCGCTACTTGGCCGGGTGCCGGTTTCTGCCGCACCGTCGACTCGCACCCCGCTCGCGCTCATCGTTGTCGCACTCGTTTCGGCCGCTGTCGCCGCGATCCCGCTCGCATATTTGCTCGTACGTGCTGGCGAATCGGGTCTGACCTCGATCATCGACACACTCGCACGCGAGCGCGTGCTCGAGTATGCCGCCAACTCGCTTGGCCTCGCCGCCGCCACCACCGCCGCCGCGCTCGTGCTCGGCACTGCGGTGGCGTTCGTGCTCACGCGGGTGCAGCTGCCTTTCGCGCGCACGTGGCTGCTCATCTCGGCCCTGCCGCTTGCGGTGCCGTCGTACCTCGCCGGCTACGGGTGGCTTGTGTCGTTTCCGGGCATCAACGGCTTTGCGCCGAGCTGGCTGCTGCTGACGGCCGTCACCGTGCCCTACGTAACGCTGCCGGTGGCGGCGGCGTTGCGCGGGGCATCCGGAGACCTCGAAGGGGTCGCCCGCACGCTCGGTCGCGGCCCGCTGAGGGCCTTCTTCGTGGCAACCTGGCCGAGTATTCGACCCGCCGCGATCGCCGGCTCGCTGCTCGTGGCGCTCTACGCACTGAGCGACTTCGGCCTCGTGGCGATGATGCGCTACCCAACGCTCACTTGGGGAATCAATTCTGCCTACTCGGCGAGCTTCGATCGCGCGCAGGCCGCGACGCTCGCGCTGCTGCTCGTCGTGCTTGCGTTCATTGTCGTGGCTGGTGAGCGTGCCGCGCGCCGGCAAGTGCCGCGCGCGACAGCTCGTGCCGTGGCCCCCCGCCCAGTGAACCGCCCGGTGTTGCTCGCGCTGCTGCCCATCGTCGCCGTCGCTCCGCTCGTCGGTGTCGGCGTTCCGCTGCTCGGGCTACTGTCGCGACTGCTCGAAGCGGCGACAGTGCGCGAGATCGACGTACCGCGTCTGCTCGGAGCCGGCAGCTCGACCATCCTCGTTGCCGTGCTCGCCGCGCAGCTGGCAGTGT
>CAZCOC010000042.1:0-9092 GCA_964500075.1 uncultured Salinibacterium sp. | reverse complement strand
GGGCCGGCTGCGCCTCGCTACACCGAGACCCGACTTCAGGCGGCGGCACTCGCGCTCACTGACGACCTCGATGAAGACGTTGTTGACTTCGTCCCCAACTATGACAATTCGCTAATGCAGCCAGCGGTGCTGCCTGCCGCATTCCCCAACTTGTTGGTGAACGGGGCAAGTGGCATTGCGGTCGGGATGGCCACCAATATGGCTCCGCACAATCTCAGCGAGGTCATCGGGGCCGCTCGGCATCTCTTGGAACACCGAGACGCGACTCTGGATGAACTCATGGCCTATATGCCTGGGCCGGACCTGCCAACCGGCGGCACAATCGTGGGCCTCGACGGCATCCGGGATGCCTACGCAAGCGGGCGCGGTGCCTTCAAGACCCGGGCGAAGGTCACCGTGGAGTCGCTCACGGCCAGGAAGACAAGTTTGGTGGTGACCGAGCTGCCGTACCTCATTGGTACTGAGCGTGTCATCGAGAAGATCAAGGACGGCGTCAACGCGAAGAGGATTAGCGGCATTTCCGACGTCACGGACCTCACCGATCGTAAACACGGGATGCGACTCGTCATCGGGCTCAAGACAGGCTTCAGCCCCGATGCGGTACTGGAGCAGTTGTACCGTTTGACGCCACTCGAAGAGAACTTCTCGATCAACAATGTCGCGCTCGTCGACGGCGGACCGCGCACGCTCGGTATCAAGCAGCTTCTGCAGGTCTACCTCGATCATCGGCTAGCAGTGGTGCGCCGTAGGAGCGCGTTCCGGCTTGCGCGTCGCAAAGAACGGCTGCACCTCGTTGAGGGATTGCTCATCGCGATTCTCGATATCGACGAGGTCATTCAGGTCATCCGGCAAAGCGACGACGCCGAGCAAGCTCGAACCCGCTTGGTGGATGTCTTCGATCTGAGCGAGATCCAGGCCGAATACATCCTCGAGTTGCGGTTGCGCAGGCTCACGAGGTTTAGCCGCATCGAACTTGAGGCTGAGGCCGATGCCCTCCGTGCTGAGATCGACAACCTCGAGGCCGTGCTTGCTGATTCTTCGCGCATCCGTCAACTCGTCTCTGATGAGCTTGAGGCGGTCGCGCAGCGGTTCGGAACCCCGCGTCGGACCCTGCTGACCGAAGCCCCGGCTAGCGTCGCGACGACTGCGGTCGCGCGCGCAGCGGCCCCGAGTCTTGAGATTGCGGATGCAGCGTGCGAAGTGCTTCTCTCAACGACCGGGCGCGCGATCCGCATTGATCTCGGTGACGATGCGCCCAATGGAACACCTCATGGAACACCGACCCGTCGGCGAAGCAAGCACGATGCGATACGCTCGCGGCTCGTCACGACAAGCCGAAGCGAGATCGGTGCGATCACGAGTTCTGGTCGACTCATCCGTTTCACCGCGGTTGATTTGCCGGTGGTACCTGCGAACTCCATTCAGCTCGCCGCTGGTGCGAAGATCACGGAGTACTTGGCGGCTCCACCACGCGAGCGCATCCTCGGATTTGTGTCGCTCGACGGTCAGCCGATCGCCCTCGGCACGAGACAAGGCATAGTCAAGCGCGTCGCGACAGGCTCGTGGCCGAACAAGCCAGACTTTGAAGTAATTGTTCTCAAACCGGGCGACGAGCTTGTCGGGGCGACTCAGGGCGCTGATGACGACGAACTCATCTTTGTGACGAACGATGCACAACTGTTGCGTTTCGCGGCATCCACAGTCCGCCCACAGGGATACGCGGCGGCGGGGATGGCTGGGGTGAACCTTTCCGCGAAAGCAAGTGTGCTGTTCTTCGGCGCGGTTGCTCGAGCGGACGACGTTGTTGCTGTCACTGTTTCGACCTCGACAGCGACGATAGCGGGCGTTGACCCTGGACGCGCCAAGGTCTCGGAGATTTCGGAGTTCCCGAGCAAGGGCCGAGCCACAGGTGGAGTTCGGGCACATTCGTTCCTGAAGGGCGAAGACGCACTCGCACTTGCGTGGGTGGGTCCGGCACCAGCCGTCGCGGTCGGGACCGACGGCTCGATTCGACACCTGCCAGAACCTCGTTCGAAGCGGGATGCCTCTGGCTCACCGCTCGACGCCGCAATCGGGTCAATCGGCTCCTCGATCTGACGGTCCAAGGCCGACCTCAAACGTGAGGTACGACGCCGTGCCATGCGATGCGCCGCTCGCGGCGAGGATCCTCTTCGACCCGGTCCTCCCGATCAATGATGAGGGTTCGGCGACGGCGACGCGTGTACTTCGGCCAATCCTTACCAGGGGCATCCCCGCTGGCGAATGACAGCCATCGCCGCTGCATCCGGTGGCCTGCGCGTGCGAAAGCCCGACGGCCCCCAAGGATGCCGAGTCCCCGGCCGAGCAGGCCGTTCATGCGATCAAACAGCGCGAACAACTCAAGACCGTGGGTGGCGTCCAGTCCCATGATTCGCAAGAGTCGAGGGGCGATGTCGAAGCGATAGAACCAGACGTGAACGAATTGCGCGTGCCGCTCCGCGACCTTGATCGACGGGTACCAGAACGCAAAGTCACCGGCGAAATCGGCGGCGGCTCGATGGACGGGAAGGCCGGGATACTCTGCCTTGAGCGCGCGACGCGATCGCTTGCGCGTTCGCGCAAATATCGCCCGGATGCGCGGCGGTGTCGTAGCAAGAATGTCGAGCCTGCCACGAAAGAGCGAGCCCTCACGGTCATTCGTGCCGATGATGAGCGGAACCCGGTGTGCTCGACCCTCCTTGAAGGCGTCGAGCGGCCGCTCCGGCAGGAACTCTCCGTCGATGACGGGTGCAAGACATACAGTTCCTGGAAATCGGTCAGGGGTCATCAACTGAAGGCGGGTTGTTGCCCGAACGATCTGCGCGACCGGCGCCGACATGAGCAATTCGCCAACGTCCTCCGAAGCAGTGCTTTCAGTACTCGAATTGTCGACCTGTTCGCTCAGCAGTTCCACGAACTGTTTCGCCCAGATCGCCGTGACCTCGGGCGGGTAGATGGCATTGGTGGGGGAACTCTGCGCGATCGCGCGCCAGAACAGATCCTTCGTCTTGGGTACCGTCATGAGGGTTGTGACAGCGTTCCCACCCGCTGATTCACCAAAGATCGTGACGCGTTCCGGGTTACCACCAAAACCTCGAATGTTCATGTGCACCCATTCGAGCGCCGCTACTTGATCACGAAGACCCAGATTGCTGTCGAAGGCGCGAGACCGTGTCGCGAATGCGGTCATGTCGATATAGCCGAGGCCCCCCAACCGATACTGGAAATTGACGAAGATGACGTTGCCGCGGGCGACAAGACCCTCCCCCTGCTTGAGAATCTCGCGCGCCGATCCGACGCTGTAGGCACCACCGTGGATGAACACCATGACCGGTAGCAGCCCGTTTCGACTCGGCGGCGCGATGATATTGAGCGTCAGGCAATCTTCCGACATCGGAGCATTCGTACGCACTCTGAATTGACCGTCTCGATCCTGCGGCGCGATCGGGCCAAACTCGCTTGCGTCGCGCACGTCGTGCCAGGGGACAACCGGCTCAGGGGCCTGAAAGCGGCGCCCACCGGTCGGTGGCGCTGCGTACGGGATGCCGCGCCACATGCGCAAGCCACGCCGCAGTGAACCCTCAACGACTCCCCCAGTGACCTCGACCCGCACGCGGCGCAGTCTACGGACGCTCGGTGAATACCGTGCGCGCTCAGAGATCGATGCGTTGCTCAGGTGTCAATGCGGTCGCGATCTAGGCCCTGGCCGGCGATGATGAACTGCTTGCGGGGGGCGACATCGTTGCCCATGAGCAACTCGAAGACGGCCGTCGCCTGCTCGGCGTCACCGATATTGACTCGGCGCAAGGTGCGGTGCGCTCGATCCATCGTCGTGGTTGCGAGTTGGTCTGCGTCCATCTCCCCCAGACCCTTGTAGCGCTGAATGGGATCTTGATACCGCTTGCCACTCTTCTTCAGGCTCGCCAACACTCCGTTCAACTCTGCTTCGCTGTAGGTGTAGATCGTCTCGTTCGGCTTCGATCCGGGGTTCAGCACCACCACGCGGTGCAGCGGCGGCACTGCGGCGTAGACGCGACCGTCGCGGATGATCTCTGGCATGTACCGGAAGAACAGAGTCAACAGCAGCGTGCGGATGTGCGCGCCATCGACATCCGCATCGGCCATGATGATGACTTTGCCGTAGCGAGCCGCCGCAAGATCGAAACTTCGGCCAGACCCTGCCCCGATGACTTGAATGATGGATGCGCATTCTAGGTTCGAGAGCATGTCGCTCACGGATGCCTTCTGAACGTTGAGGATTTTGCCTCGAATCGGCAGCAGTGCTTGGTACTCGCTGTCTCGCCCGAGTTTGGCGGTACCGAGCGCTGAATCGCCCTCGACGATGAAGAGCTCGCTGTTGGCTACATCGTTTGACCGGCAATCGACAAGCTTGGCCGGCAGTGATGAACTCTCGAGCGCGTTCTTGCGGCGCTGAGTCTCTTTGTGGGCACGGGCCGAGACCCGCGACTTCATCTCGGCGACAATTTTGTCGAGCACGAGCGCGGACTGATCCTTGTCATTTCGCTTCGAAGAGGCATACTTCTCGGCCATCGCCTTCGCCACGACGGCCGCAACGATGGTGCGCACGGCGGGGGTGCCAAGAATCTCCTTGGTCTGACCCTCGAACTGTGGCTCGGGCAGACGCACCGTCAACACTGCGGTCAGGCCGGCAAGGATGTCGTCCTTCTCGAGCTTCTCGATACTGCCGCTCGAAGCCCGGCCCGCGGGAGCAACCTTCAGCCGCCTCGCGTTCTTCTCGACCTCGGCACGCAAGAACTTGAGCATTCCCTGCTCAAAACCGGATTGGTGCGTGCCACCCTTCGGTGTCGCAATGATGTTGACGAAGCTCTTGAATACCGTGTCGTAGCCTGTGCCCCAGCGCAGTGCGACGTCGACGCGGCACTCGCGCTCCAGCTCGGTTGGCAGCATCGCGCCGGTGGGCTGAAGCACTGGAACTGTCTCAGAGAAGCTGCCTTCACCGCTCAGTCGCCAGATGTCGGTGACCGCGGCATCCGGAGCAAGGTGCTCGACGAATTCCGCGATTCCCCCCTCAAAGCTGAAGCGTTCGGTGGTCGGCTCAGCAGCACGCTCATCGCGAAGATCGAGCCGCAGGCTCGGAACCAGAAACGCCGTCTGGCGCAAGCGGTCGAGCAGTTCTTCGGTTTGCAAGCTGGCGCCACGGGTGAAGATCTGTCGATCAGCCCAGTAGCGCACCCGCGTTCCGGTGACGCTTTTGGCCACTTTGCCGACCACCCGCAGCTCGCTGCCCGAGACAAACGGTGTGAATGGCGCATCCGGGGTCGGCTCGCCAGAGTCAGCAAAGACACCCGGCTCTCCGCGGTGGAACGACATCGCCCAGGTTTTGCCTTCTCGATCCACCTCGACGTCGAGCCGCTCTGAGAGCGCGTTGACAACGGACGCTCCGACACCGTGCAAGCCACCAGAGGCTGCGTAGGATCCTGAACCGAACTTGCCGCCGGCGTGCAGCTTGGTGAACACCACTTCGACGCCCGAAAGACCAGTCTTTGGTTCAATGTCGACCGGGATGCCACGGGCATGGTCGCGTACTTCGACACTGCTGTCACCCTTGAGCACCACGCTGATCTCGTTGCCGTGCCCACCGAGCGCTTCGTCGACCGAGTTGTCGATGATCTCCCAGAGGCAGTGCATAAGTCCGCGGGAATCGGTCGAACCGACATACATTCCCGGGCGCTTACGAACCGCCTCCAGACCCTCGAGCACCGACAGATGGCGAGCCGAATAATCAGCGTTCGACACGTTTCTCCCTGCGATTGGTGGATCGAGCCTGTAATTCGCTGTTCAAGGCCGTCTCTGAGCCTACGGTTACCGGGCGACAGCGGAGGCCTTCAACACCCCGCATTTGATTGGGGCTACGCGTTCAGCGAAATACCCTGCAAATGTCGCGCGGCTGTAACAACGGCATGCTTGAATTGACGTACGCAAGGTCATCGGATGGCCAGAATGGAGCAGCACATGTCTCAGATCGCAACCGGAAACAGCGTTGACGAGCTTGAGTACTCGCTCTCTGCCCTCGACCGCTGTGACAGCTGCGGCGCTCAGGCCTACATCCGCGTCACTCTTTCGAGTGGTGACCTTCTGTTTTGCGCTCACCACGGCTCGAAGTTCAAGGAAAAGCTTTTTCCCACCGCGCTGCACTGGCACGACGAATCGGCAAAGCTGCTTGACGGTCGCTCGGTCTGATTCGGTCAGCTCGTAGCTGGGTCGGCTCGTAGCTGGGTCGGCTCGTAGCTGGGTCGGGCGCTAGCTCGCGGAGCGGATCCGGCTGTTCACGGCCGCGGCAAAGATGTCTGCGGACTCGCGCGCACCAATCTCTGCCCGGCGATCCCGCTGGAGGTTCTCGCTATCGCCTCCGGATCGCGCGCCGAGCGCGAGCAGCAAAAGTGCTTCTGCAAACGCCGGGTTGCGAGCGAGCACCGGCCCGCGGAGGTGAGTGCCGAACGCGTTGAGTACGCGAGAACCCTCCTTGTGCGAATCACCGCCATTGCCGTGCCCAACCGACACCGAGCCAAGAGCCGACTCTCCTTGGGAAGCAATGTAATGGCGCGAAGGGTACTCGTAGCCAACCATGCTGCCGAAGTCCGTTTCGACAATTAGCTGGCCAGCTGCAGGCTTGGCCGCCGCCACTGCCCGTCCCGGGAACAGGCCGATTCCCGCGATCGGTTCGTTCGGACGAAGCTCGATCTCTGCTGCGAGCAGTTCCCAACCATTCGCCACGGCGAGTATCGGCGTGCCGGCCGCATGCCAGTCCACGAGCGCGGATCTCACGTTGAGCAGGCTTTCACGAAGCCGAGGAGCATCCTCGTCGAAACCGGCGCCGATCACGACCACGTTCGGTGTGGCGCCCGCGAGGGCATCGCCGAGTGAGCCGCCGAGCGGGAGTTCGATCTCGCGCACTGGCTGGCCCGCCCAGCGCGCTCGCGCCGCCAACACGGCCGCGTTCTGGGCATCACCGTGCACATTCGACACCTCTGGAAAAAGCGACAGGATCACGAGGTCGGTATCAGTCATGACTTCGCCGCTGCGAGTTCGGCGTGCACGAGACCGTATCGCCGCCTGAGTTCGCGCATGCACGATGCCGTGAATAACACCGTCTTGCGCTCACCGGGCGAGGTTGGCAGCGCGAGAAATGCGTCGAACGACGCGACCAGATCGCGGTCGACGGTACCGACAGAAACGCCGTCATACAACAGCCTGATGGCCATATCCTCGGCCTTTGGACCTGAAACGAAGTCGACGGCAGAAAGCGAACTCGTATCGACCGTCCAGAGCCACGATGAGTCGTTCTCCTCAGAACCGATTGCAACGAATATCCGATCGCTGCCAGGCTCGAGGCAGTCGAGGTTCAATTGAAAGCTCGCGGTGTTTTGCACGAGTACGAATTCGAGCTCAACAGCGTTGATCGTGACCATCTCACCTCGACCGAAGACCGGCGCCATTGACGAGAGCGTCGTACCAGCAAGGTCGATCTCGAATCGTTCCCCCAGAATCCTGCGGGACGCCTCAACCGCTGCGGCCGCATCCACCGCGAAATGTGCCCCGCGCGACGGGAGGCCGATCTCGACCGTCTCGTCTGAAAGCGAGAGTCGAGCAGTGCGGCCCGCAACCGCTTCGACAAGGACGGCATCCGCTGAATTCATTCGCTCTTGCGCCGTCGCTGCGTACCCGAGCCCGTGAGGCTGCGCCGCAAGCACGGCCTCGGTGACGCCGAACCAACCGACGGCAAGATCGTCGCGGATGTCCAGAGAACGACCGAGGGACAGCAGCGCGGCGTCATCGGCATTCAACACAACCGCCTCGGTCGCCCGAGCCGCAATGGTCCCGAGAAGGGAGGCGACCCGACTCATCGATTGATACCGCTCGATGTCGTCGAGCATGACGTTCGTCAGCACCACAACTCGAGCAGTAAACTGCTCGGCCATCGCTGCGCCATGCGCCTCATCCATCTCGAGCACCGCGATATCGGCGTCAATTCGGCCCCGCCAATCCCCTTGATCGAGAACGGCGGACGTCAGTCCCTGTGGCAGATTCGCGGTCGATGAGTTCGTGAAGACCCGGACTTCGTGTGCTGTCAATAGGGCAGCGAGCATTTTCGTTGTTGTTGACTTTCCTGACGTGCCGCTCACCACGACGAGACCGTCGGGAAAGCTCGCCAGGACAGTCTTCAAGAGGGCCGGCGCGAGGAAGTTGGTGACCAGCCCAGGCGCGCCACTACCTTTGCCGCCGCGCAGTCGTGCCAGCAGCTGCACTACCCGGCCGACGAAGATTGCCAACGCAACGCGCATTCGGTTTACTCGAGGTAGTCGCGTAGTGACTGGGAACGCGATGGGTGACGCAGCTTCGCCATCGTCTTCGACTCAATCTGACGAATGCGTTCACGCGTCACGCCAAAGGTGTCTCCGATCTGGTCGAGGGTCTTTGGCATGCCGTCCCCGAGACCGAAGCGCATGCGGATCACGCCAGCCTCGCGCTCGCTGAGCGAATCAAGCAGGTTCTCTAGCTGCTTCTGCAGCATCGTGAAGCCGACGGCATCTGCCGGTACGACGGCTTCGGTGTCTTCGATCAGGTCACCGAACTCGCTGTCGCCATCCTCGCCGAGCGGGGTGTGCAAAGAGATCGGCTCGCGACCATACTTCTGCACCTCGATCACCTTCTCGGGCGTCATATCGAGCTCGCGGCTGAGTTCCTCTGGGGTGGGCTCGCGGCCCAGGTCCTGCAGCATCTGGCGCTGTACGCGGGCGAGCTTGTTGATGACCTCGACCATGTGCACCGGGATGCGAATTGTGCGGGCCTGGTCGGCCATCGCCCGCGTGATGGCTTGGCGGATCCACCACGTTGCGTAGGTCGAGAACTTGAAGCCCTTCGTGTAGTCAAACTTCTCGACGGCACGGATCAGACCGAGGTTGCCCTCTTGAATCAGGTCAAGGAACTGCATGCCGCGACCGGTGTAGCGCTTGGCGAGTGAGACAACAAGGCGCAAGTTGGCACCGAGCAGGTGGCTCTTGGCGCGCTGGCCATCTTTGGCAACCCACAAC
>CAZCOC010000041.1:0-9106 GCA_964500075.1 uncultured Salinibacterium sp. | reverse complement strand
TTGGCATCCTGCAAGACAAGGATGCCGCGGGAATCATCGACGCGCTCGCTGGGCTTGGGGCGCGTTTCCACGTGACGCAGTCCCAGTCCGAGCGAGCTCTCGACGTCGACGACCTTGCGGAACTCGTCGTCAGCAGGGTCGGACAGGACGCGACACACTCGTATGCCTCGTTCGAAGAGGCGCTCGCCGACGCGCGCGAGTGGGCATCCGAAACAGACCGGAGGGCTGTGCTCGTCACTGGTTCGATCACCCTCGTCGGTGAAGCGATCGCCCTCGCGGCGCGGGACGGCTGGAAGTGACTCGAACGGCACCGGGCGATGCGCCACAGCCTCGCCGCCCTCGCTCGGTGACCGAGTCGCTGTTGAGCATCGTGCTCGGGCTCGAAGCTATTCTGGTCTTCTTCGTGTCGCTCACCGCCTTTGGACTGAAGGCACTCGACCCTCTGCCTGCGTTCCTCGGCGGCGCACTCTTCATCGTCGCGCTCATCGTTGTCGCTGGACTACTGCGGCACCAGTGGGGTCTTTGGCTTGGCTGGGTGTTGCAGGCACTGCTGATCGCCACCGGCATCGTGTTGCCAGCGATGTTCGTGCTCGGCACCGGTTTTGTCGCAATCTGGGTGTATTGCTTCGTCCGAGGGCGGCAGATCGACAGAAGCAAGGCACAGTTCGACCAGCATCCGTGATCGAAGCTGCAATTCTCAACCACTCAACTACCCGAAGGAACACCAATGACTGCCATCGAAGAGACTCTCGTTCTCGTCAAGCCAGACGGCGTTGCGCGCAACCTCACCGGCGAGATCTTGCGCCGGATCGAGGCCAAGGGCTACCAGCTCGTCGACATCAAACTCGTCGAGGCCGAGCTCGACCTTCTCGCGGCGCACTATGAGGAGCACAAAGGAAAACCCTTCTACGAGCCGCTCGTCGAGTTCATGCAGTCTGGGCCGATTGTGGCAATTCGGGTGGCTGGCAATCGAGTAATCGAGGGATTCCGCTCCCTCGCGGGTACCACCGACCCCAGCACGGCCGCTCCAGGGACAATCCGCGGCGACCTTGGACGCGACTGGGGTCTCAGGGTGCAACAAAACCTCGTGCACGGCAGCGACTCACCTGAAGCAGCGGCTCGAGAACTCGCGCTGTGGTTCTGAGGCAAGCCGGGCAGCTCGCTACCGGGCAGTCGATCTAGACCAGCAAGAAGCTCAACAAGTCCAGCCGCACCTGGGCGATGATAGCGACCACCAGGTAACTCGCGAACACGATGATCGGTACCCACGGGTACAGTGCATTCCCTACTCGAACGAGCGGTGCGCCGAAGGTGCCGGCCCGCGCGTTGAAGAGCGTGAGCGTCCAGAACATGACGATCGTGGCTGCCCAGACCACCATGCACCACGGGCACAGGGTGCCGAGCACGAAGATGCTCTGGGTCATAAGCCAGATGCAGAAGCCGAGTGCGCCAGCGACTCCGAGGTTGAGCGCAATCCAGAACCAGCGTGCAAACTGCCCGCCAGCCAAGATGGCAACGCCGACCGCGATCGGGGCCACGAAAGCGGCAATACCGATGAGCGAGTTCGGAAACCCAAAGGTTGAACCCTGCGCCGATTGGAGATTCGCTCCGCACTGCACGATCACGCTGAAGTTGCAGTCCAGATCGGCCTGCGGATCTTGGAGCACGAGGATCTTGTCGATCGTGAGCGCGAAGGCTGCGTACCACCCGAGCAAGCCAGTGACGATGAGGGTGATGGCAAGCGCAATTGGTCGGCGCGTGGCATCCGTCTCGGTCATGTTCGGATTATGTCACGCGCAAAATCACGTCCTCCTGTCAATGCGTGCGATAATCAAGAGAATCGCTCGGGCCTTGCCCGACGCGGTGACCAATACAGCTTTACCGGGCAGACGTTCCGGGCCAAGAAAGCAGTCCGTGTCGACGAAGGCACGTGCCCGACGGGCAAGACTTGCGCAAGTCGGATAGCCAGTTCCGAGCAGTAGTGACAGACCAAAGTTTGAAATTGCAGTACCACCTCCGTGGTGACAGCACGGGTGCAGCACGAGCCAAGAGCCTGCTGCATGACCTGAAGAATTGGTAGCCGAGAGCCGGAGCAACACCGAACCGGAACTCGAGCGCACGAGAGAGTACCCGGTGGGAGGCGAAGCCGCCCAGCCGGGGTAGGAGTACACCAGCAATGGTGAAAAAACGCGACATCGAAGTATCCGACGTGAACATTGAGCCCGAAGCGGATGCCGCGGCGGCGGTCATCCCGCCTGTCAAGGCACCTCGAAAGCGCGCTCCGGCGAAGAAGGCCGCCGATCATGTCGGTTCGGCCGAAGCAGCGAAGGACGCAGCGACGGACGCAGCGACCGACGCAGCGACCGAGGCGCCAGATCCAGACGTCGGCGCTCTGCCCCGCCGCCGTCCAACGACCTCCCTGTTGTTCCAAGCGCCGGATCTGCCTCCATTGCCAGCGCGCTCGGCCTCGGTGCGCGATCCGCTCATCGACGAACAGCCGTCCGACAGCCCGACGGTTCGCCGTCGTTCGCGCCGACGGCCGGGCGAAGAGCTCCGCCCTGGCGACGAAGCCCCGAACACCGTCGTTCGCGTTCGGCAACCGCGGCCGCAGCCGGAGCCGAGCAACGAGCCGACCCGCGTGCGCGGATCCACCCGCCTCGAAGCCAAGAAGCAGCGCAGGCGGGACGGCCGTGATGCCGGCCGCCGCCGCCCAGTCGTTACCGAGAGCGAATTCTTGGCGCGGCGCGAGAGTGTCGACCGGGTCATGGTGGTGCGCTCGAAGTTTGATCGCATCCAGATCGCCGTGCTCGAAGACGGGGTACTCGTTGAGCACTACATCGCGAAGTCGCAGGAAGCGAGCCTCATCGGTAACGTGTACCTCGGTCGCGTTCAGAACGTTCTGCCGTCGATGGAGGCAGCGTTCGTCGACATTGGCCGCGGTCGCAACGCCGTGCTCTACTCTGGCGAAGTCGACTGGGATGCCGCGGCTCTCGATTCGGATGGCAAGACCCAAGCCCGCCGGATCGAACTCGCTCTCAAGCCCGGCGATCGGGTGCTTGTTCAGGTCACGAAGGATCCGGTCGGACACAAGGGTGCGCGCCTGACCTCGCAGGTTTCCCTGCCCGGCCGCTACCTCGTCTATGTTCCAAACGGATTGATGTCCGGTATCAGCCGCAAGCTGCCAGACACCGAGCGAGCGCGGCTCAAGAAGATTCTCAAGGAGGTCTTGCCAGAGAACGTCGGTGTCATCGTGCGCACGGCCGCCGAGGGCGCAAGCGAAAACCAGCTCACGCTTGACGTCAATCGGCTCACCAGCCAATGGGCGGCGATCAGTTCTCAGATCGAGAGCATTGCGGCTCCAGCACTCCTGCACTCGGAGCCCGACCTGCTGATTAAGATCATCCGTGATGTCTTCAACGAAGACTTCCAGAAACTCGTGATCGAGGGTATAGACGCAAGGTCAACGATCGAGACCTACCTGAGTTCGGTTGCACCTGACCTCGTCGACCGGCTGCAGACCTATGAGGGTAGTGCGGACTCATTCGACGAGTTTCGCGTGTCGGAGCAGATCGAGAAGGCACTTGACCGCAAGGTCTGGTTGCCATCCGGCGGATCGCTCGTCATTGACCGCACCGAGGCTATGACGGTCGTCGACGTGAACACCGGCAAGTTCGTCGGCTCTGGTGGCAATCTCGAAGAGACGGTCACCATGAACAACCTCGAGGCCGCCGAGGAGATCGTGCGTCAGCTTCGCCTGCGTGACATCGGCGGAATCATCGTCGTCGACTTCATCGATATGGTGCTCGAGTCGAACCGAGACCTTGTGCTGCGCCGTCTCGTCGAATGCCTCGGCCGGGACCGCACCAAGCATCAGGTTGCCGAAGTCACAAGCCTCGGGCTCATCCAGATGACTCGCAAAAAGCTCGGTCTCGGACTTCTGGAGACCTTCAGCGAAGCGTGCGAGGCCTGCGCCGGTCGCGGCATCATCGTGCACCACGACCCAGTGACCAAGCACCGCCAGCAAGTGCAGACCGCCCAGCCTGACACGGGCGGCTCGCGCCGCGGGCGTGGTCGCGGATCATCAGGCGCCGCGGCATCCACGACCGTCAAGAACGGGATAGGCGGAGTTGGTACTCACGCGATCACCGAAGATGTTCGCAACGCCCTTGCGAGGGTCGCATCCGTCACCGTGGCCGGTGCGCATGAATCTGCCAAGTCCACCGTGACCGCGAGTGCCACGGCAGTCGAGTCCGCGTCGCCCGTCGAACCCGCACCGCGCGTCGAGGAACACGGGCCCGCCATGGCCGGTGCCGCAGACATCGAGGCAATTCTCGACATTTCCGTCGCCAAGCAGTCGCGAAAAGCTCGGCGCATCAGCACGGCGGATGCGGAGCTGATTCTCGATTCAGTTCTTGAGGCGCTGCCTGAGCCGAAGCAACCGGGCCAAGGACGCTCGCGAGTGTCACGCCGTGCCGGGAGCGCAGGACAGGTTGTCAGCGCGCCCGCAGGCGACGATTAGGGGCGCCCCGTAGGATTCCGACCGTGGTGATGAAGACGCCTGACGTGACGACCGCGCCGGAAGCGACTCGGGATTCCGGTCGACGACGCGGTCGCCAGCACAACCATACGCACGACCACGACGAGTCCGAGTCGAACCGTCCGCGATTCAGTCGTCGGCGCATCGCGTGGCTCACTATCGGAGTTCTCGGCATCGCGGGCCTGCTGCTCGTTCGAGCGATAGTTGACAGCACACCAGGAGCCACGCTCCCGTTGCAGGTGCAGGACATCCTGACCTTGAGCATCAGCGTCATCATCGAGTCCCTCCCGTTCGTTGTGCTCGGCATCGTGCTCTCGATCGTTGTGCAGGTCTGGTTGCCAGACGGTTTCCTCATGCGCTACTTGCCAAGCGCTCCTGTGCTTCGCCGCTTCTGCATTTCACTGTTCGGCATCGCGCTGCCGGTGTGCGAATGCGGCAACGTTCCGCTCGCGCGCGGTCTCATCATCAAGGGCTTCACTGTGCCAGAGTCGATGACCTTTCTCGTCGCGGCCCCGATCATCAACCCGATCACCATCATCACGACCCACCAAGCATTCGGGTTCGACGACGGCATTCTCGTCGCGCGCATCCTCGGTGGACTCGCGATCGCCAATGTCGTCGGATGGCTGTTCAGTCTGAGCGCGAAGCCGGAGGCGCTCCTGACCGATCGCTTTGCAGCGGAATGCAAGCGACCTGTCGACCACGAGCATCCACAATCCAAGCAGTCCAAGAGCGTCGACATTTTCGTGCGTGAGACAAGCGTCATCATGCCAGCACTGTTCATCGGCGCGCTCGTCGCCGGTGCGATTCAGGTTGTAGTTCCGCGCGAAGTGCTCGTCTCGCTCGGGAGCAATCCCCTCTGGTCGGTGCTCGCGATGATGGTGCTTGCCTTCGTTATCGCCGTCTGCGCGAGCGTTGACGCATTCTTCATCTTGCCGTTCGCGAGCACCTTCCTGCCGGGGTCGATCGTCACGTTCTTACTCTTCGGTCCGATCATCGACATCAAGATGCTCGCCATCATGCGCACGACCTTTACGACCCGAACCCTCGTGCAACTCACCGTCATTGTCGGCCTGCTCAGCGCGCTCATCGGACTGGTCGTGAACTATGTGGCCTAAACTTCAGCGCTGGCGAGGGGTTATCCTCGTTGGCCTTGCGGTCGCCGCGACGCTCTGGCTTGCTGTTGCCGGAGAGCTCGTGCTTTACATTCACCCGCGGTACATCGTGTTTACAGTGATCATGGCGTTGCTCGCGGTGGTCTTTGTTATCGCCAGCGCGGTCATCCGGCGCCCACGCCAGCATGACGGCGAGGATGACGTCGATGTGCCAATCGGTCGCTGGCCAAAGACTCTTTCGCTTGCCGCCGTTGGGCTCGCCACGGCGCTCGCTATCGGAATGGTCGCGCTCCCCGCGACAACCCTGACGAGCGCAACGGCCCAACAGCGCGACATCAACAGCACAGCCCTTGATCTCGGCTCGACCGACATCGCGAGTGTCAATGCCGGTTCAGCGGGTGCCTTCGAGACGTTCACGGTCGTCGATTGGGCCTCGCTCCTGCGCCAGACGAGCGACTTGAGCTTCTACGCCGACAAGCCCGTCACAGTTGCTGGCTTCATCACGGCAGACCCAGAGGATCCCGAAAACCTCTTCTTCGTCGCGCGATTCGTCGTCACGTGTTGCGCTGTTGATGCGCAGCCGGTCGGAGTGCCCGTGTACGCGCCCAACTGGAGTGCGAACTTTGACATCGACGATTGGGTGGAGGTGCGAGGCGAGTTTGTGGCCAACCCAAGCCAGTCTTCCTCTCAGCCGCTTGCCGTCGACCCGAGCGATATCACGCCGATTGAGCAGCCACGTGAGCCATATCTCTTCTGAAAGTTCAGCGACTGCCCGTTCAGATCCTCACCTTCCGGAATCCAGCCCCATGAGGTTTCGGCGAGCATTCTGGGGGCTTGCCGGTGTGTTGTTCGTGCTGTGCGCGATCTTTGTGCTGCTCGGTTTTCTGCAGGGACCAAAAATTGCCACGGCAATCGTTGACACCAACGCCGTCGTGGCAAAGAGCGGCCAGCAGCTGCGCATCTTCACGAACCAACCGGTCGGAGCCGTCACGCCGGAGCAAGTCACGATCACCCCGGCCGTAGCGCACTCGGTCACGGCGAGTGGCGACGTGATCGCGGTGCAGTTCGAGGCTCGACTTGCCTACGCAACGGAGTACGAGGTCAGCATCGCCGGAGTGCAGAACCCGGCGCTCGGGCAGACCTCAACCATCAGTTTTCGCTTCATGACGGCCAGTCCGCGCCTGTACTATCTCGATCGCGGTGAATCCGGCGCCTCCGATGAGATCATCACAACGAGCCTCGAGGGCACCACCCGCACCGTTGTCTACTCGGCACCGCTCGTGCAAAGCTTCGCCGCCATCGACGCCGGTCTTGCCGTCGTAACCTTGAGCGGCGGGCGCGAGAGTGCGCTCGACCTCGTGAGTGCTGACGGCATCGCCGTCGAGCGCGTTCGTCTGCCAGGGTCGGCTGCCATCGGCGAATTGGATGCGACGGAGTCCGGCTCGCTCATCGGCTTCACGCTCACGAGCGCGGACGGTGGCGCATTCCCCGAGTTCTCGAGCACCCTCGTGACGCTGAACCTCGACGGTGACCGCACTGTCAGCCCAGTGCTCGGACTCAACGGCGAGCCCATCAACGTGCTCGGGTGGGCATTCGTCCCGGGCACAACGAGCCTCGTTGCTCTCACGAGGGAATCGAGCCTGATACTGGTCGATCCGACGGTGCCCGGTTCAATCGTGCCGCTTGGGCAATACCTCGAGTTCGGGGGCATCTCACCCGATGGCTCCAGGTTCGTTGTGAACGATGCAGTCGGCTCGCTTGCCGTCTCAATTGACGATGGTTCCGAGGAACGGCTCGTTCCATCACCGATTGACGGGGATGTCGCATTCCTCGGCCAAACGGTCGTGCTGTCGAGCGGTAACCGAGTCGAGAAGCTCGCGCTGTTCGACGCCGAAGGCGGCAGGTTCCAGAGCGTGCTCGCCTTCGACGACGGTGCTCAGTCGAGCGCGCTCTTTCGCACGATCGACGACGCGGGCAGTATCGAGAAATTCGCGATCTCGCCAAACGAGCAGTTCGTCGCGGTCGAGGTGGTGCCGGACTTTGCGACCGCGGTGTCAGACGGGTACTTGTTCGACGCGCGGTACACGACAACAACGACGGTCATCGTCGAGATCGCGACCGGGCAGGTCGTGCGCAGCCTTGACGGCTTTGGACTTCTCTGGCGCTGAGCCACGTCGACAGCCCGGCCAGAAACCACCCATTGCTATCGGCGATCTCGTTGGGGCACGCGAAGCCCGCTCGCCTCGAGCCTGCGCACAAACTCGCGCACGCTCACGGGTGTCGCCCCAAGGTCAACCATTGCTTGCCAACGGTCGGCAGGCACATCGTAGTGATCGTGGTCAAAGCCACGACGCGGAATCCCGGCGCGCTCAGCAAAGCGGTGCAATTCTTCGAGTGAGGTGTCGCTCACAAGATGCGCCCATAGAGTGTTGTGCGCTGGCCAAATCGGCTGGTCGATGAGCACGCTCATCCTTTGATCCTAGGCAGGGCAGCACGTGGACTACTCGATTCGTCGGATGCTCGCGACTCGCGGCGCACTCGTCGCCTCAGTTGCCGCCGGCGGGGTCGGCCTTGCGCTGGTAGCCGGTCGGCTGCTTTTCGGCGCGGTCTCCTTCATCGGCCCCGAGAGCGTCGTCTACTTTGGCTCGTACGAGCCGATCCCTTTTGCGGGAGTGGGGTTCGGTTTCGGCATCGTGACGAGCATCCTGCCGTTCACAATCGGCTATTTCCTGGGCTTATGGGTGGTCGCTCCCATCACCGAGCAATTGCGAATTGGCCATGTCGTCGCGAGAGCGGTGCTCGCGACCGGAATCGGCGCGACGCTGTGGTTTGTGGTTCTTGGGCTTGTCGGCGTGATTGGAGCAGTCACATCCACCCCAGAGATTCTCGGGATCGCCGCATCACCGTCGTTGATAGCGGGCCAGCTCGGTTTCGCACTCCAAGAGGCATTGGCCGGCTTTGTTGCGTTATTGCCGCTTGGCGTGCTCGGCGGAGTTTTTCTGTGGCTCTGGCGCTCCGCGCATCCAGCCCCGCATCATATTGAGGGCTTCATCGACGTTTAGACCCCGCGTCGTTTGACCGGTCGTACACTTGTCGCGTATTGTTGAGGTTTGGTGTCTGCTGGGCTGAGCCTGCATTCGAACACCGCAGTTTCCAATAGTTAGGGCAATAGACGTGGTTTACGCAGTTGTGCGCGCCGGTGGGCGGCAGGAGAAGGTCGAGGTTGGCACGATCGTTGTGCTTGACCGCATTCAGGCCGATAAAGATGGCAACGTCGAGTTGTCCCCGGTGCTGCTCGTCGACGGTGACACCATCACCCACGACGCAAAGGCGCTCGCGAAGGTCAAGGTGGTCGCCGAGGTGCTCGGTAACCTGCGCGGCCCCAAGATTGTCATTCAAAAGTTCAAGAACAAGACCGGGTACAAGAAGCGCCAAGGCCACCGCCAGGAGCAGA
>CAZCOC010000040.1:0-9157 GCA_964500075.1 uncultured Salinibacterium sp. | reverse complement strand
GCGCTCGGGTCCTGTCCGTCCTCTGCCCGCAGGATTCCAAGTACCGAGCGCACCTCATCGAGCGCGGTCTTGCTGGTGTCTTTGATGCTTGCGAGCGCTTCAGCAGCTTTGTCTGGCTGTTTGTCCATGAGGTGCAGGCCAACGCTGGCCTGCACGTTGATCTGGCTCAGCGAGTGTGCAAGCACGTCATGAAGTTCGCGCGCGATGCGCACGCGCTCGGCTTGCACCTCCGTCTGTCGGCGTTGCTGGTATGAGCGCCGATATTCTGCGTAGTTCTCGCGCCGCGTTCTGATTGCCTCACCGATACCCATGACGATGAGGATGCCGAGAGTTGAAATGGCCACTTGCGCCGGGTGCCAGTCCACGCCAGCAACGATCCCGACCACCACAGTGATCGTCCAACCGACGCCGACTGAGATCCACGCCCAGATGCGCGCACCGCGCACGATCGCACCGACTATGGCGAACGCGAGCGCGATGAACGGGGGTCCCTGCCCGGTCTGCGCGACGACGAAGTCCACACCGGCGACAACCGTGACGAGCGCGACAACCGGCCCTGGAAATCGGCGGGCTCCAAGGAGTAAGAGCGGACCGACGATTGACAGACCGATCGCGATCAGCTCGGTGATTCTGAAGTCGTGGCGATACACGGCCCAAAAGAGCGCGGCGGGCAGCTGCAACACCAACGAGACAATCACGGGAATCCACAGGCGCATCCGAGCTGATGACTTGAAGTTTCCGGGTGGCCGATGCTCCCAGCTGTCCGGTCGACGATCGACCCAGTCGGAAGGCCATTTCCCGGCCGGCTGGCGCTGCGCGTACATTCTTCGATCGTAGGCCGGTGGCACGATGGGCGACATCAGCCCGCGGGCGTGCTGCACGTACTCCCAAGGGAGTACGCACACGAAAAGGCCCGAGTCGTGGAGGACTCGGGCCTTCGCTCCCCGACTTGGACTCGAACCAAGAACCGTCGCATTAACAGTGCGGTGCTCTGCCAATTGAGCTATCGAGGATCACTGCACGTTGGCCGAACAGCGTGCCCACTTTACCAAAGGTTGTGCACCCGCAAAACCGCTCAATATCCAAGCGCGGGGTCGACCACGCCGACGAAGCGACCACTGCCGGACATCAAGGCTGCAACATTGAGTGCCACTCGCTCAGCGAGCAGAGGCTCGGTCATCTCGGGTGTGTCTGCGCAGTGCGAGGTGATGATGACGCGCGGCGCCGACCACAGTGGGTGTCCGTCTGGCAGTGGCTCCGGGTCGGTCACATCGAGCCCTACGCCCCACAAGTGGCCGCGATTCAAGGCCTCGACGAGCGCATCAGTGTCGACGAGCGGGCCGCGCGCAATGTTGATGAGGGCGGCATTCGGCTTCATGGCTGCGAGTTCGCGAGCACCGAGTAGATGGCGCGTTTCACTCGTTGCCGCCGCAGCGACGATCACGACATCGGCGGGTGGCAGCACCTCAGACAACTCGCTAACGGGCACAGTGTGATGCGCGCCTGCGAGCGGCCCACCAGAGCGCCGCACCACCGTCACCTGCACCTCAAACGGCGCGAGCAGCCGCATGAGCTCGACAGCAATACCACCAGCACCGATGATGACGACGTGACGCCCATAGAGCGAGATGCCTTGCTTGATTCCAGCCCAGGATTGAGATCGACTCTTCTCGGGCAATTGCCGGAGCACGGCGAGCGTCAATGCAAGCGCGTGCTCGGCAACGGGTTCCGCATAGGCACCTTTCGCACTCGTCCAGATGGGCGTCGCGCGATCGGAGAACCGTGCGAGCACTTCGCCGAAGGCGTCAACGCCAGCCCACGGCAGTTGCACCCAGCCGATACTCGGATGTGCGTTAAGCACGTTCTCGAGCTCCTCAGCCCCGCTCGTGTTGAGCCAGACCACGCCGCGCGTTTGGTCAGACACCGGAGCGAGAAGCCCCCCGCCGGTGCGCACTGCACTGGTGAACGGTTCGCGCTCTGCTGGCAAGATCGCGATCGGGCCTGCCTCGGGCACACGGTCGGTTGGCAGTGGCGACGCATTCGGCGCGACCGGGTCGCGATGTTGGCCGGGAGCGCGCTCCTCACTCGCACGCTGCTCATCGAACACGGTATTCCTCCTCGGGAGCCTCAATCGGTATGCTCGCCGACGCATCCAGCGATCGAGCCAACCGGCGAACATACGGATGCCTCGGGTCGCCCAACACGTCATCGATGTCCCCGATTCCCACGATGACGCCGCGGTACATGACGGCCAACTGGGTGCTGATCCTGCGCACCTCAGACAAATCAGCCGTCACGACGACAGCGGAGAACGCGCGATCCCGCTGGAGCGAAGACAGAATGTCGAGGATGGTGCCGCGCACAGTCACGTCGATACCGGCAGTCGGATCATCCGCAATGAGCAGTCGTGGCTCAAGTACCATGGCGCGGGCGATCGCCACCCGCTGGCGCTGCCCTTTGCTGAGTTCGTGCGGGTACTTGTTCATTGTGGAGAGCGGGAGGCGCACCGCGTCGATTAAGGTCGCGACCGCGTGCCCGGCTTCATCCTGATCGAATTTGCGGTCTCGGCAGAAGATTGGCTCTGCGACGTTCTCGCCGATTGTCAGTCGAGGTGCAAGCTGATCGCCAGCCTCTTGGGGTAAGTACCCGATCTGGATGCTCAGGCGATCGCGCCGACGTGGATTGATGCCCCGCACCTCGCTGCCGAGCACCTTGAGGCTGCCGCCACGGATCACCGGCGACGAGATCGTGCGGCGATCGGCCTCAAGCGCGAGTGCTCTGGCGAGCGTGCTCTTGCCGGAACCGGTCTCGCCGACGACCGCAAGAATCTGCCCTTCTTCAACGTCAAACGACACGCCGTCAACGGCGATCCCGCGAGTGGCCTGACTGCTGGATTCATAGTGCAGCGAGAGGTCGCGTGCGGATAGCGCCGGTCGGAGCTTCACGTCGCTCATCCTTCCCGCAGTGCACGACGCTCGGACTCAATGCTTACGAGGTCACGTTGCACTTGACCGTACCGGTCGGGATCAGCCGCGGCATCCATTCGTTGCATGCTGCCGAGCAAATCACGCTTGCGACGCAGCAGATCGCGATCGATGAGGTCAACAACGACGCTGCGAGCGTATGCGCCGATCCGGTCAGCGCGCTCGGGGATCGGCGCGACCCCGAGTTGGTTCACGAGGGTCGAAAAGCTCGGTGGCACTTCGGCGGCAACTCCCTCAAGCCAGTGCGGTGTTTCCAGCTGCTCAATGCTCGTGGCTATCGCGTCGCGGACGACGGAAAGAGTGTGGTCGGAAAACGCTGCTCCGGTCGCCCGTTGCATCAGCTCAGCTCCAATCTCCTTCGGATACTGCAGGATCGCCATCAGTGCATCGCGCTCCAGGCGCGTTGCGGGATCGGTCGGCAACTGGGTCAACGATGCACCGGACGGGGACTCCGATGGCGACACGGCAGGCGACTGCACCGTTCGCAACGCCGTGCGAGCCGGCGCGACCGCGCGCTGCACTTCACTCGGGTCCATGCCGAGCCAGCCAGCGAGGTTGCGCACATAGCCGACGCTCAATGCTTGGTCGCGGATGCCTGCGACAACGGGTGCAGCGGCGCGCAATGCAGCAACCCTCCCCTCGACCGTCTCAAGGTCGTGAGAAGCGATCACCCGTCGAATCATAAACTCGAACATCGGCTTGCGTGAGCTCACGAGCAGCCGAACAGCGTCATCGCCCTTGGCTAGGCGGAGATCGCACGGATCAAGGCCGTCGGGGGCGACCGCGACGAATGTTTGCGCTGCGAACCGCTGTTCCTCTGCAAAGGCTCGGCTCGCGGCTTTCTGCCCGGCCTCATCGGGATCGAAGGTAAAGACGATCTCGCCCGTCCCTTTCGTGTCCGCGTTGTCAACGTCACCAATCAGGCGGCGCACGATCTTGATGTGATCGAGTCCGAAGGCGGTGCCACAGGTCGCGACCGCGGTCGTGACGCCGGCGAGGTGGCAGGCCATGACATCGGTGTAACCCTCGACGACAACCACCTGCCGCCCACGAGCGATGTCCCGTTTGGCCAGATCGAGTCCGTAGAGCACTTGACTCTTGTGGTAGACCGGGGTCTCAGGCGTGTTTAGGTACTTTGGTCCGTTGTCGTCGTCGAGCAATTTACGCGCACCGAAGCCGAGGGTTTGTCCGGTGACATCCCGGATGGGCCAGACCAGCCGCCCACGGAAGCGATCGTAGAGATCCCCGCGATCACCCCGTCCGAGCAGGCCAGCGGTCACGAGTTCCTCCTCGCTGAATCCCTCACTCTTCAGGTGCTTCGCCAGCACGCCGCCCCGAGGCGCGAACCCAATACCGAAGCGCTCAGCGGCCGACTGGTCGAAGCCGCGTTCGCCGAGAAACCGTCGGCCAGTCTCCGCGTCGGTGGTCGCCAGTTGGGCAACGAAGAAGTCAGCGGCAGCCTGATTCGCCGCGAGGATACGGCTGCGATTGCCGTGATCGGTTGCCGCCGCGCCGTCTTCGTAGTGCAACTCGAAGCCGATCGTTGCTGCAAGTCGCTCGACAGCCTCTTTGAAGGACACGTGATCCATGCGCTGCAGGAAGGTGAACACGTTGCCACCCTCGCCGCAGCCGAAACAGTGATAGAAGCCGACTTGCGGTCGGACATGAAAACTCGGGCTTCGCTCCTCGTGAAACGGACACAGGCCCTTCATCGAACCCACACCGGCACTCTTGAGGGTGACGTAATCGCCAACGATGTCTGCGATGTTTACGCGCGACCTGACTTCGTCGATATCGCTTTGTCGAATCAGGCCAGCCACACAGCGATTCTACGTTCCGGCATCCGACGCTGCCGCGCGAACGAGTCGCTCGTGCCAAGAAAGAGCCGACTGGTCTGTGAGGGATGCAAGTTGGTCGACGACAACGCGCTTGCGCCCAGCATCCGTCTCGGCTTCGTTCCAGTCATCGGCGAAGCCAGCGTCGAGCCCGGCAGGACCCGCCGCGAACAGGGCGTCGGCCAGTTCAGTGAGCACTTCACGTTGCTGGGCGTAGACCGGGCGGCGCGCGTTGGTTGACATGACGAACGCGGCGACAATGCCCTTGAGCACGGCAATCTCGGCGGCGATCTCTCGATGAACGACGACGCTCCCGCCAAAACGAGCGAGCGGACTGCTGTAGTGCTCGCGCGTTGCCGCAGTAGCCGCTCCTGCAAAGCGACCAATGAGTTGACTCGTGAGGTTCTTGAGTCGACCGTGTGCTCTTCGACTCGAATCCCAGTCATCGATCCAGAAGTCCAAGTTGTCGAGTCGGTCGAAGGCGGCGATGAGTTCGTCGTGATCAAACTCGCCGCCAATCCAGGCAAACATTGAGTTCACGAGCTCGTCATGGTCAACCCGAGCACCGAGGGCCGTAACGTCGACGTAGCCGCCGACGATCGCATCCTCGAAATCATGCACGGAGTAGCCGATGTCGTCGGCGAGATCCATCACTTGAGCTTCGATACACAGTTGCCGCTCGGGGGCACCAGCGCGCAACCACTCGAAGGCCTCAACATCGTCGGCGTAGAAGCCGAACTTACTGCGTCCGCTTGGGTCGGAAACCCCGTGAGCGGCAGGCCACGGATACTTGCAACTCGCGTCGAGGCTCGCCCGCGTGAGATTGAGTCCGAATGAGCGACCGTCGTCGCCAAACACTTTCGGTTCGATTCTGGTCAAGACCCGCAGCGTTTGCGCGTTTCCTTCGAAGCCGCCGAAGTCAGCCGCCCACTCGTTGAGCGCTCGCTCGCCGTTATGACCGAACGGCGGATGTCCGAGGTCATGCGACAGGCACGCCGTGTCAACGACATCGGGGTCGAGCTCGAGACTGTTGGCGAGCTCGCGACCGACCTGCGCGACCTCCAGCGAGTGGGTCAAACGGTTTCGCGCGAAGTCGAGCCCACCGGTCGGACTCAAAACTTGCGTCTTGGCAGCCAAGCGACGCAGGGCACTCGAGTGAAGCACTCTTGCGCGATCGCGAGCGAAGTCACTTCTCCGGCTCGAGTGCTGCTCCGGAAGCCAGCGCTCGGCGTCAGCCGTGGTGTACCCGGTTGGCACCGCGCTACCCTCCACTGACGCTCAGTTCGGCATGCCTGAGTTCGTCACGATGGGTCTCCTGCAGTTCGCGGCTGTCCAACCAGCCATCCGGCAAGCTGGGGTTTTTTGGACTTCCAGCTCGACCCCGCTGACCTTCGGCGTCCGCCCCTGGGTAGGGCTGATCGTGGTCGAGCGCGGCCAATAGTTCGTCGAGCTGCGCAAGATCGCGCACCGTCGCAAGCGATGCCCGAAGTTCACCACCAACGGCATAGCCCTTGAAGTACCAAGCAACATGTTTGCGGATGTCTCGGCAGGCCCGATCCTCGTCGTCGAAGAATTCGACCAGGAGCTCCGCATGCCGCTTGAACGCCTGCGCCACGAAATCAAGACTCGGTCGGGTTCGTGTCGACCGGCCACTGAACGCAGCAGCGAGGTCGCCGAACAACCACGGTCGTCCGAGGCAGCCGCGACCGACAACCACTCCATCGCATCCGGTCTCATCGACCATGCGGAGTGCGTCCTCGGCACTCCAGATATCGCCGTTGCCAAGAATGGGGGTGTCGTTGATGGCGGTCTTCAGCTTCTCAATCGCCGACCAGTCGGCCGTGCCGGAGTAGAACTCGGCGGCGGTTCTGGCGTGCAGCGCGATGCTCGCGACCCCGGCGCCCGCTGCGGCGCGGCCGGCCTCCAGGTATGTGAGGTGATCGCTATCGATGCCCTTGCGCATCTTCACCGTCAGCGGCACGTCTCCAGCGGCTTTCACTGCGCGTTCGACGATGTCGCGGAACAGGTCGCGCTTCCACGGGAGCGCCGCTCCCCCACCCTTTCGAGTGACCTTGGGCACCGGGCATCCGAAGTTCAGGTCGATGTGGTCTGCACGGTCTTCGGCGACCAGCATCGTGACGGCTTCTGCGACTGTCTTCGGATCGACACCGTAGAGCTGGATGCTGCGCGGGGTCTCGGATTCGTGGTGGCGAATCAAGCGCATGCTCTCCGGCGTTCGCTCGACGAGTGCGCGACTCGTGATCATCTCGGAGACGTACAGGCCAGCACCGTACTCGCGGCACAAACGCCGAAACGCCGTGTTGGTGATTCCAGCCATCGGGGCCAGCACCACCGGCACAGCCAGAGCGATGCGCCCGATCTTGAGCGCAGGCATGGTCTGCTGTTGCCGCTCGGCGAGAATAGTCACGTCTCGATTCTCCCAGACATGCCGGGCCGTTGCTCTCAGACGAGGTCCTGATCGAGCTTCTTGTTCACAACAGCCTGCGTGTGATGTACAGGCACGGCGCAGAAGTCGCCGTCGCAGGCTTCTGCCGTGGCATCCCCCAATGGAGTCAGCGCCACGAGCTTTATTGAACCAATTGAGTCGTTCGTCATCGTGCAGCTTCCTTGTCAGAGCGCTCGTGCTCAGAATCTGGCGCAGCCTCGCGTTCGGCGGCAACCTGTGCGAGCACGTTAGCGAAGGTGTCGGCCTCTTGTGCACCCGACACCCCGTACTTGCCGTCGATGACAAAGAACGGCACCCCGTTGATGCCGTACTCCTGCGCGAGCGCAACATCGGCCTTGACGTCGGGCAGGAAGCGGTGCGAAATGAGCGCCTCGGTCACTTCGTCGCGGTCGAAGCCAAGCGAGGCTGCGATCTCGACGAGATCCGCTATGCGACCGACGTGCTCACCATTGACGAAGTAGGCCATGAGCAGCCGCTCCTTCATCTCGAGCTGGCGCCCCTTGCTCTTTGCGAAGTGCAGCAGCTCGTGCGAAATGACAGTGTTGGTCTGGTGAACTCGATCGAAGTCATAGTCAAGCCCGACGGTCTTGGCGATCGCTGTGACTCGCTCCATCATCTGCTCAACCTGCGCCAGTGGCATCCCCTTGCGCGCGCTCAAGTAGTCGGCCGTGGTGCCCTCGAAATCGACTGGCGTGTCTGGCGCGAGCTCGAACGAGTGATACTCCACCTCAACCTCACCGCCGAACTCGGCCGCCCCAGCCTCGAACTTGCGCTTGCCGATGTAGCACCACGGGCACTGCACGTCAGACCAGATGTCGACCTTGATGGGTTGTGTCATGTGCGGTGCAACGCTCGATCGACACTGCCAATTCCCTCACGAGGCGTGCACTGCTAGGCGCCGAGCAGGCGCTCCGCGAGATAGCCGCGCAGACCCTCATGGGGAATGCGCTCCTGTTCCATCGAGTCGCGCTCCCGCACGGTCACCGCCTTGTCTTCGAGCGAGTCGAAGTCGACGGTCACGCAGAACGGCGTGCCAATTTCATCCTGGCGACGGTAGCGGCGACCGATCGCGCCGGCGTCATCGAAATCGACGTTCCAGTACTTGCGCAGGTCAGCGGCAAGCTCTTTCGCGAGCGGTGAGAGCTGCTCGTTGCGCGACAGCGGCAACACCGCAACCTTGACTGGCGCGAGCCTGCGATCGAGACGCAACACCGTGCGCTTGTCGACACCGCCCTTCGAATTCGGGGCTTCGTCTTCGGCGTAGGCGTCGAGGAGGAACGCCATGAGTGCGCGCGTGAGACCGAACGCTGGTTCGATGACGTACGGAATCCACCGCTCGTCCTTCGTCTGGTCGAAGTATGACAAGTCGGTACCAGAGGCCTCAGAGTGCGTCTTGAGGTCGAAGTCGGTGCGGTTGGCGACGCCCATGAGTTCGCCCCACTCGCTGCCGGCAAAGCGAAAGCGGTACTCGATGTCGACCGTGCGCTTCGAGTAGTGACTGAGTTTGTCTTTCGGATGCTCGAACAGTCGCAGATTCTCCGGCCTGATGCCGAGATCGGTGTACCAGCGCAGCGACTCGTCGATCCAGTACTGGTGCCACTCTTCGTCCGTTCCAGGCTCGACGAAGAACTCCATCTCCATTTGCTCAAACTCGCGGGTGCGGAAGATGAAGTTTCCCGGCGTGATCTCGTTGCGGAAACTCTTGCCGACCTGGCCAATGCCAAAGGGCGGCTTCATTCTGGCGGCGCCAGACACGTTCGCAAAGTTCACGAAAATACCTTGCGCAGTCTCTGGCCGCAGATAGTGCATCCCCTCTTCGTTGTCGACCGGGCCGAGGAAGGTCTTGAGCAGTCCAGAGAAGTTCTGTGGTT
>CAZCOC010000039.1:0-9184 GCA_964500075.1 uncultured Salinibacterium sp. | reverse complement strand
CGAGCAGTCCGCGCAACGCCCCGTCTTCTCCGCTGGCACCGTGGAGTGCTGGCCACACAACGTCTGGTCGACTCTCGCGCAGGTAACTCAGTAGCGTGGCATCCGGATCTCGCAGCTGGACGGCAATTCCGTGGGACGCCAAGCTATCGACCACACGTCGGCCTGATCGGAGCGAGACGTCACGTTCGTGGGAAATTCCGCCGGCAAGAACGAGAATGCGCGTTTGCGACATCAGCCGAGGTTGGCAGGCGGGTTGATCATCGTTGCTTCCGGTCGCGCGACGGGCAAAGGCGCGGTCTGCGCGAACGTCGTGAGTAATTCGAGTTCGCCGTTTATCACAGTGGAAAGCCGTCGAACGCCTTCGCGAATGAACTCCGGCGTCGGATAGCAGAAGGCCAGGCGGAGGCTCGTGCGCCCGCCGCCATTGGCGTAGAACGCTGTTCCGGGCGTGTACGCAACAAGCTCCTTGACCGCTCTCGGCAGCATCGACTTGGAGTCGAGATTGTCGGGAAGCGTGACCCACACGTAGAAGCCTCCAGCTGGGTTGGTCCAGCTCAGATCGGGGAGGTAGTCGTGGAGGGCACTGAGCATTGCGTCGCGCCGCTCCCGGTACAGCCCCCGGAAGGTGTCGATCTGAGCTCGCCAGTCTGCAACCGAGAGGTACTCCTTGATGACGTGCTGGGTGAAGGAGCTCGGCGACAGCACCGCTGCCTCGTTAGCGAGAATGAGTTTCTCTCGGATAGCGTGCGGGGCCAAGACCCATCCGACCCGGAACCCCGGCGCGAGGGTCTTCGAGAACGTCCCGAGATAAACCACACCCTCTTCTTCGACTGAGCGCATTGCGTGCGGTGGCTGGCCATCGAAGTACAGCAGACCATACGGATTGTCTTCAAGAATGAGAATGTCGTTGGCTCGGCAAATCTCTAGGATCTGCAGTCGACGCTCCCAGGTCAAGGTCACCCCAGCCGGGTTGCTGAAGGTGGGCACGGTGTAGAGGAACTTAATGCGCTTAGCCTCGGCCTTCAGGCGAGCGACGTGCTCGCGCAGAGCTTCAGGGATCAAGCCGAACTCGTCCATCGGCACGTGCTGAATATCCGCTTGGAAGGACTTGAACACGACCATCGCAGTGACGTAACTCGGGCCTTCCGCCAGCACGACATCACCTGGATTGATGAAGAGCTTCGTCACGAGTTCGAGCGCGTGCTGCGAACCTGTGGTGACGACGATATCGTCCACGCTGGCGCGGATCCCCTCAAGAGCCATGACTTCGAGAATGTGCTCGCGCAGCGCCGGCATCCCCTGGCCCGATCCGTACTGGAGTGCCACAGAGCCGCTGTCGTGCATCACCCGCTCCAACGCAGCCGTCACCAGTTCTTGGGGCAATGCCGAAACGTATGGCATGCCGCCGGCGAGCGAAACAACCTCCGGGCGGGATGCCACGGCGAACAGCGCGCGCACCTCGGATGCCGCCAATCCAGAAGTGCGGTCGGCGTAGTGCCCATACCACCGGTCCAGATTGTTGCCCTGATCTGTCATGCTCGGTCCTGTTCAGTCACGAAGCTTCGCGCGCGCTAGAGCTGAGGAGGTTGCATCGCAACCTCGGGACGTCAGCGCCGAGGGAGCCTGCGACCGAGAATACAGGCACAAGCCGCCCCAAATCGGGGCGAGGCCCGTTGTGTGTACTTGGCTAGACCAGGAACTCGGCCAAGTCAGCTTCGATTGCCGGCTTTGGCTTCGCACCGATGACGGTCTTGACGACCTCGCCGTTTCGGAATACCTTCATGGCCGGGATGGAGGTGATCCCGTACTTCCTCGCCATCTGCGGGTTGTCATCAACGTTGAGCTTGACGATCTTTATCTTGTCGGAGTGCTCAGCGGCAATCTGGTCAAGAATTGGTGAGACGGCCCTACACGGCCCGCACCACTCCGCCCAGAAGTCGACCATGATGGTCTCCTTCGAGTTGAGTACTTCTTCGGCGAATGTGGCGTCGGTGACGTCGGTCGCTGTCGACATTGGGTATTCCTTTTCTCTGAAACGGTTAGATTGTTGCGGAAACGGGTTGGGAATGAACGGCCGTGTTGAGGGTGTCGGTCGGCAATGCCGCTAGGTAGTGTTCTGCGTCGAGCGCTGCCACAGTGCCAGAACCGGCGGCAGTGACCGCTTGCCGATAGGTCGGGTCGATGACATCTCCGGCGGCGAAGACCCCGGTGAGGTTCGTGCGTGATGAACGACCATCAACGACGATCGTGCCATCCGCATTCAAGGTCAGCTGACCGTGCACAAGATGCGTGCGAGGGTCGGCACCGATGGCAATGAACAGACCGCTCACATCAAGCGTTGTCTCAGTACCATCCACTGTGTCGAGTAGCCCGACACCGGTGACGAGTTCTTCACCGAAGATGGCGACGACTTCCTTGTTCCACAGAAACTCAATCTTTGGGTTCGAGAACGCGCGCTCCTGCATCACTTTTGATGCCCGAAGCGAGTCCTTTCGGTGGATGACGTAGACCTTGTCGGCGAACCGGGTCAGGAAGGTCGCTTCCTCCATTGCAGAGTCGCCCCCCCCGACGACCGCGATAGTTTTTTGGCGGAAGAAGAATCCGTCACAGGTCGCGCACCACGAAACGCCGTATCCGCTCAGGCGGTCCTCGCCCGGGATACTGAGCTTGCGGTAGGCGGAGCCGGTGGCGAAGATCACAGACAACGCTTCGTGGGTGTCGCCATTGCCGAGCGTGACCCGCTTCACCGGTCCGTCGAGCTCGAGAGATACCACATCGTCGAGAACGATCTCGGTGCCAAATCGTTCCGCTTGCGCTTGCATTTGGAGCATGAGCTCTGGCCCCATGATGCCTTGGGCGAAGCCGGGAAAGTTCTCGACCTCGGTGGTCTTCATCAGCTCACCGCCAGCTTCAACGGAACTCGCTATCAGCAACGGTGCAAGCTGGGCGCGAGCCGCGTAGATCGCCGCGGTGTAGCCCGCTGGTCCGGATCCGATGATGATGACTTGGCGCATTGGCGCTTCTCCTTGTGGATGCGTGCCTTGTGGGTGGGTACCTTGTGGGTGCGTATTGCCCGGTACAACTCATCCTAGGCGCGAGCTATTCCGCGCAACTTGCTGAGAATCGGCTGCGCGATGCCTCGAAACTCCGGGTTGCGAGTGATCCAGAGCACCGCGCAGTAGACACCGGCCATGACTGTCCCAGCCACGGTCATAGCTATCAGCGACCCGGCAACGCTTGACACTGCGAACGCGCCAGCTCCGATGCCGCCGAGCAGCGCAAGGCAGGCAATTCCGGCGCCAGCTGCAGGCACCATCGCAGCAAAATACCACAGCGTGCTCAGCGCCACCGACCGCGATTCCAAGCCTCCAATTCGAGGCCTCAAATACAGCGCAGACAGCGCGGATTGGAACGTCGTCGCAACACTCAGCAAGAGCGCGAGAGAAACGGCGATCCACTCGACGGGCACGAATGCTTGAATCGCGAGAGCGCCGCTCACGTAGAGCAATGCCTGAGCGAGCTGAATCACGAAGGCTGCGCGAGTCAGGTCCATTGCGTAGTAGACGCGTAACAACACAAAAAACACGGTGAACGGAATAAGGCCAACGAGATACGCGACGACAACGTTGCCGAGTGCCTGCACCCCTGCGTAGTCACTGGCAAAGACGGCGCTGAACGGATAAGCGAGCACCATGAGGCCGATTGCTGAAAACACCATCGCCAACAGAATCGTGCGAAGGGCGGCCCCAATATCGTTCCGAAGTTTGCCAATTCGCCCGTCGCGCACGTGCTCGCTCATCCGTGTGAAGTACGCCATCGTGACAGAGACCGTGACGACCGAGTGCGGGAGAATGAAGATCAGCCAGCCGTACTTGAGCACCGCGAGCGATGCCTCGCCCGATGCGAGCGATGCCACTCGCGATTCGAACACCGCCGAAACCTGAGTAACCAAGAAGATTCCGAACACCCAGGCTGCCGCTTGGCCCGCTTGGCCGAGATCGGCTCCGCGCCAACGAAAGTCCGGGCGATATCGAATGCCGGTGCGACGCCAGAACAGCAACAGTCCGAACGCCTGAATCGCGATCCCGAGGGTTGCCGTGCCAGCCAAGAGCGCGATCTGAGGGCTTGTCCACGTTTCGGCGAGGCGATGCTGTGGGTCTGGCCCATATGCGGCAATGAAGATGACCAGTCCACCGATGACCACGAGGTTGTTCAGGGCAGGTGTCCAGGTGAACGGACCGAAGATTCCGCGTGCATTCAGGACTTCCCCGAGAAGACTGTAGAGCGCGTAGAAGAAGATCTGCGGTAGACACCAATATGCGAAGGCAGTCGCGAGGGCGAAGTCCTGCTCACTAAATCCACTGGTTGCACCGGACTGGGCGTACAGCCGAACGAGAAGCGGGGCGCACGCGGTCGCGATGACGGTCAACACCACGAACACGACGAGCGAGATGGTCATGAGGCGATTGATGAATTGCGCTCCGCCGTCGTGATGCAGGCCGGCGCGCACGATCTGCGGGACGATGACGGCACTCAGTAGGCCGCCAGCGACGAGCGCGTAAATGTTGTTCGGGAGTTGATTGGCGAGCGTGAACGCATCCGCACCAGCGCCGACAATGCCAATCGCGTTTGCCAGCACCACCGCGCTGACGAACCCGAGCGCGCGCGACACGATGGTGCCGGAGGCGAAGAGTGCACTCGCCTTGCCGATTCCCCCCTGGCTTGGGCTCTCCGTAGCAGGGGTATCAGACACGAGGCTGCTTTCTTCGTCGGCTGATGTTGCGAATCAAGCCGATCACGAACACAGCAACAGCAAGTACGCCGACAGCGGTCACGACCGGGGTCTCCCAACCTGCCTGAACATTTACCGAGACCCGGTTGGGCTCACCGATCGGTACTCCCGTTGCGCTGGCGAGGGTGACAGTGAGCTGAACTGTGCCGTTGGAGACCGACTGAACAGGAACGGGCGCATTCTTCTGAGAATTCGGTTCAATGACGAGCTCGATCGGTGATTGCTCGATAAAGAGCAGCGGTCGCTGTGCGGTCACGGTCACGAGCACCCGCACGGGCACATCGAGCCTGTTGCTGACGGGAATCTGGATCGACTGGCGATCGGTGAAGAAATTGATGTTGCTCACGTCAACGATTTGTACTGAGCCCCTTAACTCAGCAGATTCGACCGCAAAGGTTTGCGCCGCGGACGACCACTCATCGGGGATCCTCACCCAGTCGGCAGAGAGTAACGCCAGCAGGCGGTTGCGGCGCTCGGCAGTAATCGTGCTCTGATTATCGACGATTGTGGAGAACTGAGTATCCAGTTGTTCTTCGCTGATGAGCGTGCGGGCGAGCGCAAGACGATCCGCCGGCTGTGCCGATTCGACGAGATTTGCATTTGTTGCCGGAGCGTCCAACACAGCACTGAGAGGCACCAGGGCGATCGACGGCTGAGTTTCGACCGCCGCAAGGGTCTCAGATAGCCGTGCTCCCGCTTCGCCTGCCGCCCTGTCGAGCGTCGCGACAATCGTTGCCTGTCTTCCCGACTGTCGCGCGTTCTCGGCAGCGATCGCTGACGTGAATGCCTGCAGGGACTGTTGCCACGCATCCGCTGTTTGAGCATCAATTGTCTCTTGCAGAGCTTCGGAAACCGAGGAGTCAATCACAATCGCCGATGCACCGTTGACCCTAATCGCGCTCCCGGATTCCGCGGGAGCCTGCACGTTTGACTCCGCAAGGAGTGTCACAACTGTTTCGCGAGCGACGAGGGCTGCCAAGTCGGGTGTTGTCACGGTATCCATGACGGGCCAAGCGGCGGCGGAGAGCGTGTAGGGCCACTCAAGCAGTTCGGTCAAGGTCGGCAGGGTTGGGTCACCGGGAGTGTCGGGATCCGCCGTTGATGTCGGGTTCGGCGAAGCTGTCGGTTCAGTGACGGGATCCACGGCAGAACCGAATCGATCGGCCACAAGTGCATAGTCGAAGCCGATGGGCGCTGGCATCACAGCGCTGCCAGATTGCAACGCGAGCGTCAGGTCGGCATCGGCGAATGCGAGCGCGAAGGTTTCGTTGCTCGCCCCGCGGAGACGGTCGAGCCACGCGAGAGCGTTCGCCGGAGCCTCGGACCCAAGAATGCGGATGGAGACAATGATCATCGGGTCGATGGCGAGCGTCACCGGGCGATCGATGACAGCATCAAGGCGCTGCGCCAGCAGTCCCCCAGGCGCTGTATATTCCTCGAGAACGCTGGAGCCGATAAGCCCGGACTCAGCGGCCGGGACCGTCAATGGAACCACAATCGCGACTTGGGGCGGCGCGGACCCGTCGACAGCGCTCGCGGGAGCCGCCCAGAACACCGCAGCGGCCAACGCTGTCGTCGCACCAACGAATGCGGTGACACTCGCGCGCCTGGCTATCACGAGCACGATTGCGTTGCGCAATCTCGCTCGTCAACCATGCGACGAGTCTATTCTTTGCCACTGCGGCCACCGCGTCTCCAACACTGCGGCCACCGGGACCCGCTGTGGCAAGCTAGAGACATCATGGAGAGCGTCGCCTCGGCTGTTCGGCGACTGGACGACCTTGCCGATTCTGAGCCTGTCGCGAGGCTTGCCCGAGTGTTCGCGGATGCTGGTTTCGAGCTCGCACTCGTTGGCGGTCCGGTGCGCGACGCGTTCCTTGGGCGAGCAGTCGGCGACCTCGACTTCACGACGAGTGCGCTCCCTGACGCCATTCTCGAGCTCGTCAAGCCGATCGCGGATGCCCATTGGGACGTCGGCCGTGATTTTGGCACGATTGCCGCGCGAATCAGTGGGCGCAGCGTCGAGATCACCACCTATCGAGCGGAGCGCTACAACTCGGCAAGTCGTAAGCCGCAAGTGCGGTTCGGAGATTCGCTTGAAGATGATCTCGGTCGTCGCGACTTTACAGTCAACGCCATGGCGTTGCGATTACCTCAGCGGGTGCTTACCGACCCGTGGGGTGGGTTTGAGGACTTGCTAGCCCGTCGCCTCATTACCCCGGCATCGCCGGCGGTGTCCTTCGGAGACGACCCGCTCCGCATGCTGCGAGCGGCCAGATTCAGTGCACAACTCGGATTCACCGTTGCCGAGTCGACCATCGCTGCGATGCGCGAACTGGCTCCGAGAATCGAGATCATCAGCGCCGAGCGCATCGCCGATGAAATCGTCAAGCTCATGCTGACGGATGATCCGGTGCCGGGCATCCGGTTACTGGTTGAGACAGGACTCGCCATGCTCGTGTTGCCCGAGGTGCCGGCGCTCATGCTCGAGCAAGACGAGCACGCGCACCACAAGGACGTCTACGAGCACAGCCTGAGAGTGTTGACGCAAGCGATTGAACTCGAAGGTGAGCGCCCAGGGATCGATGGCCCAGACATCGTGCTGCGTCTCGCGGCACTTCTTCACGACATCGGCAAACCGGCGACGCGCAAGATCGAGACCGGCGGCGTTGTGACCTTCCACCACCACGACGTCGTCGGGGCCAAGCTTGCCGCCAAGCGACTTCGGGCCCTCCGCTTTGATAACGACACGATCGCATCGGTTTCTCGGCTTATCGAATTGCATTTGCGATTCTTTGGCTACACGGATGGTGCTTGGACTGACTCGGCGATACGCCGTTACGTGAGGGATGCTGGCGTTGAACTTGAGCGCTTGCACATTCTCACCAGGGCGGATGTCACGACCAGGAACCGCCGGAAGGCCGACCGCTTGTCGTTTGCGTATGACGATCTCGAGCAGCGCATCGCGGCGATCGCAGAAGCCGAGGGCCTTGCCGCTGTGCGTCCGGAGCTTGACGGAGAGGAAATCATGCAGATTCTCGGATTGCGTCCAGGGCGAGACGTCGGTGATGCGTACCGATTCTTGCTCGACCTCCGACTTGACGAGGGCCCTATAGGGCAGGATGCCGCGACCGAACGCTTGCGAAACTGGTGGGCCGCACGCTAGGGGGCTACACTAGGGAGGTTGTCTCGACCTGAAGCGGGTCAGGCAACCGTCTACACCCTCCTGTTGCAGATCGCCTGCAACCGTTCTAGTCCGAAGGAGGTGGGTTTGTGACGCACCAATATGAACTCATGGTCATCCTCGATCCAGAGATCGATGAGCGCACCGTGGCACCAAGCCTCGACAAGTTCCTCAATGTCATCCGTACCGATGGCGGAACCATCGATACGGTCGACATCTGGGGTCGCCGCCGGCTGGCGTATGAGATCAACAAGAAGAACGAGGGCATTTATGCCGTCGTGAATTACACCGCGAACTCCTCAGCCTCGGTCGAGCTTGACCGTCAGTTGAAGCTCAGCGAGGCAGTGATGCGCACCAAGGTGCTTCGTGCAGAAGAGGGCTTCGCGCAGGTTGCTGCTGCCAAAAAACTCTCTGAAGAGAAGGCTGCCCGCAAGCGCCGCCCAGAGGCCGCGGTGGCCGCCGCGCCAGAGAAGGCCGCTGCGCCAGCGAAGGCTGTTGTGCCAGAGAAGGCCGCTGCGCCAGCTGAGCCCGAAGCCCCCACTCAGGCCGCGGCAGAGACTGCCTCGGAGCAGGCACCAGAAGAGGGCACGGTCTAGCAATGGCTGGCGAAACCGTCATCACGGTTGTCGGCAACCTCACCGCTGACCCCGAGTTGCGCTACACGCAGAATGGCCTCGCGGTCGCGAACTTTACGATCGCTTCCACTCCGCGCACGCTCGACCGCACCAGCAACGAATGGAAAGACGGCGAAGCGCTGTTTCTGAGGGTGAGCGTTTGGCGAGAGTTCGCTGAACACGTCGCAGGTTCGCTGACCAAGGGCAGTCGAGTGATTGCAACCGGCCGACTGAAGCAGCGATCCTACGAGACCAAAGAAGGCGAGAAGCGCACCAGCATTGAGTTGGAGGTCGACGAAATCGGCCCTTCGCTGCGCTATGCAACGGCTCAGGTCACACGCGCAGCATCCTCTCGTGACGGCGCGCCGCGCGGTGGCGCCCCAGTCGCCGAAGAGCCGTGGGCGGCAAGCGCGCCAGCGGCATCGAACGACGTGTGGAACACGCCAGGCAACTACACCGACGAAACTCCCTTTTAGGCGCAGAGCACCGCTCAGCGTCGGCCATCACCGCGGCCAAACAACGTAGAAAGAAAGACAGAAACCATGGCAGGAAAGAGCACCGGCGATCGCCGCAAGCCAATCCGCAAGGGCAAGG
>CAZCOC010000038.1:0-9206 GCA_964500075.1 uncultured Salinibacterium sp. | reverse complement strand
TCGACAACTCGGCGCGGGGCATCCTCAAGGAGTGGTCTGCATCGCAGATCGCCGGGCGGGTGCTGATCCCGCAATCTGACATCGCTGACCCGACGCTCGTCGCCGGGCTCGCGAGACTCGAGCTGCAGGTCGAGTTTGTGACTGCCTATCGAACGGTTGCGGTGGCCGTCGCAGCCGACATCAAGGCGGATGTCGCATCCGGTCGCATCGGCGCCATTCTGGTCAGCTCGGGTTCGGTTGCCAGACAAATCGCAGCGCAACTGGCGCCGCTGCCAACCGACACAATTGTTGCCTGCATCGGGCCACGTACCGCCTTCGATGCGCGCGCAGCGGGCTTGCGGGTCGACCTCATTGCTGGCGACCGATCGACCGACGCGCTCATTGAGGCGCTCGTCGATTACGCCTCCGAAGCGAACTGAACCGGAACGAGCACTGCGCTCGATCGTTCCCGCGCTCGGCGCGAGGTGAAGCCTCTAAAGCAGAAGACTCGTGGTGACCAACGCGACACCGAAGAGCGGCGCGAGCCCCTGAATCGCAGCAGCACGCGCAAGCTTTGGTGAGGAGACAATGAGCACGGTCGCGGCGAGCACCATGCTTATTCCGCTGGCAAGGAGCAGAGCGATCCCGCCCTGCTGCGCGTCCGTCGCGACGATCAGCGCGAGACCGACCATGATCCCGATGGCGAGAAAGAGATTGTAGAAACCTTGGTTGAAGGCCATGGGCCGAACGATTGCGGCGGCCTCGGCGGTGCGCAGACCGAACGAGCGCCAGACGCTTGGGCGCGACCACAGCACGCTTTCGAGAATGAAGATCAACACGTGGATGACCGCAGCGATGCCGAGAAGCACCGCACCGAGAATGAGCAGGGTTGCGTTCACGTGCGCACCTCGCTGACGAGACGTTCTTGGATCGCTGTCATGATCAACCGAACAGGATTGCTGCTTCGTCGAACCGCGCTTGCGGCACAGTGTTGAGCGTGCCCAGCGCTTCTTCGAACGCAACGTGCGTGATGGTCGTTCCGCGCAACGAGACCATTCGTCCCCATTGACTGTCCATGACCAGATCGATTGCCCCGAGTCCATATCGCGTGGCAAGAACGCGGTCGAAGGAAGTCGGCGTGCCGCCGCGCTGAATGTGACCGAGGGTGGTTGACCGGGTCTCGATTCCGGTCCTGGCTTCGATCTCGTGGCCGAGAACATCGCCAATACCGCCGAGCCTCGGTCGACCGAAAGCATCAAGCCCGCGCTCGGAGTGCGGCTCGTCCATCCCTTCGAGCGTGAAACCTTCAGCGATGACGACGAGCGGCGCGCGACCGCGATTCTTGGTTGACTGCACCCACTCGATGATCTGGTCAGTGCTCGTACGCTGCTCAGGGATCAAGATGGCGTGTGCGCCGGCAGCCATGCCGGAATGCAAGGCAATCCAACCAACGTGCCGACCCATCACTTCGGCGACCATGCACCGGCCGTGGGATTGGCCGGTGGTACGAAGCCTGTCCATCGCGTCGGTCGCAATTTGCACCGCGGTGTCGAAGCCGAAGGTGTAGTCGGTGGCCGAAAGGTCATTGTCGACGGTCTTGGGCACTCCGACGATCTTGATGCCGGCATCTGTCAACCGCTTGGCCGCGGCGAGCGTACCCTCGCCACCGATGGCGATGAGCGCTTCGACCCCGAGCCGCTCCATGTTCTCAGCGATGCGCTCAACGCCACCGTCCCCGTCGAACGGGTTTGTGCGGCTCGTTCCAAGAATCGTTCCGCCCTGTTTCGAGATGCCTTGGATGTCTCGCCGTTCGAGCGCGATGACGTCGCCTTCGACGACTCCACGCCAACCGTCCTTGAACCCCACGAACTCTTTGCCGTAGATCTGGGTGCCTTTGAGCACGATCCCTCGGATCACCGCGTTGAGTCCGGGACAGTCGCCACCGCTGGTCAGGATTCCGATCGACATGGCTCTATCTTGCCGTGTCGTGAATGGCCTAGTGCGCCGCCCGGTTCTCGCGCTACAGTCTGAGCACAGCGATCGCCGTTCGCTAGAGCGAGCGTTCGAGGTTCCGCGGTTCGATTACTCAAGGAGAGATCATGTCTGACGCAACACCAGTTCCCCCGGTACCGGACCCATACTCTGCAGCACCTCCCGCGAATCAGTACTCGGCGGCGTCGGCCGCGCAAGCTGGTGACGGCAAGACGCTCGGGATCGTTGCGCTGGTACTTGCATTCGTGGCTCAGCTGCTCGGCCTCATCCTCGGAATCGTTGCACGCAATCAGTCAAAGAGGGCCGGTGTCAAGAACACGCCAGCGACGGTCGCCATCGTGCTGAGCATCGTGTTCATGGTGCTCGGTTTGCTCATCGCGGTGCCACTTATCATTGGCGGTGGCGCGCTCTTCGGGCAGTGTGCACAATACGGCCCCGGTGTTCATGAGCTCCCCAACGGCATCACGCTGACGTGCGGCTGAGCTGCCTAGTACGGCGAAGCCACTGGAGCGTGTAAACCGCACCAATGCTCGGTCGCGTCCGCGCACGCCTCGCACACGACGAGCTGCATCTTGCATGACAGTTCAGCGCAGTTCTGCATTCGACTCGTTGGTGCCGCGCAGTCGTCGCACCGACCGATCACCGCGGCTGACTCGCTGAACTGTACAGACATCCGTTGGTCGAAGACGTACAGCGAGCCGTCCCACAGACCTTCGTCACCGTAGGTTTCGCCGTAGCGCACGATTCCGCCATCGAGTTGGTACACCTCGCGAAATCCTCGGGTGAGCATCAGGCTCGAGAGGACTTCACAACGGATGCCGCCGGTGCAGTACGTAACAATCGGCTCGTTCTTGAGGTGGTCAAAGCGCCCGCTCTCGAGTTCGGCGACGAAGTCCCGAGTGTTTGAGACATCCGGCACGACGGCACCCCGAAACCTCCCGATCTGGGTTTCGAACGCGTTGCGGCCATCGAAGAAGGTGACGTCCTTCTGCTCGACGAGTTCGTGAAGTGCTTCGGGAGTGAGTCGCGTTCCGCCGCCAACCACGCCACGGTCGTCGACCCGCAGCTCGCCCGGTGCACCGAAGCTCACGAGCTCGTCGCGCACGCGAACGCTCAAGCGTGGAAAGTCTCCGCCATTACCCTCGCTCCACTTGAAGTCGATCGTGGCGAACGGACCGTACTCGCGGGTCTTCCGCACGTACCGTTTCACGGCCCGCAGCTCGCCCCCGACCGTTCCGTTGATGCCGTCCTTCGAGATGATGATGCGCCCACCGAGCCCGAGGAATTCGCACAAGTCCCGCTGCCAAAGGCGAACGGCGTGAGGGTCGGTCAGCGGCGTGAAGATGTAGAACAACAGAATCTTCGGCACGGCCATCGGTCAAGTGTAGGTCGACTGTGCGTTCTCGGTGGATGCGCGTAGTCTCGCGGAATGACGAGTGTGGCCGGTGCCGAAAACGCGCTGCGCTCGAGCTATTCACCGCGGCATCCGCTCGCGCCAGCGCTGATTCTGCGACCGTTGGCTCGCGGCTCTCAAGACCCGAGCTATCACCCGGATGCCACCGGCATCTGGCGCACGCTGCGCACCCCCCACGGCGCGGCGACCCTGCATCTTGCTACGCATCAGCACGGCGTCGAGGCGACCGCGTGGGGTTCCGGCGCCGAGTGGGCAATTGCCGGAGTGCCGGAATCGCTCGGGGATCGCGATAACGCGGGCGGCTTCGACGTCTCCAACAATGCCTTCCTTACCGCGGCTCAGCACCGAAATCCAGGTTTGCGGTTGCTGCGAACTCGCCAAGTCTTCGAGGCGCTGAGCTCGGCGGTGTTCGAGCAGAAAGTCACCGGCAACGAGGCCAGGCATTCGTGGCGGGTGCTCGTGCGCAAGTACGGCGAGCGGGCGCCGGGCCCCGCGCCTGAGCACATGCGTGTGTTCCCCTCGCCAGAGGTGTGGAGGCGCGTGCCGTCGTGGGAGTGGCACAAAGCCGGCGTCGGCCCGCAGCGCTCGGACACCATGATGCGCGCCGCGGCGGTCGCGGCATCCCTCGAACGAACGCTTGAGCTGGGTACTGGCGGACCCGCCGTTGAGAAGGCGCTGCGCAGCATCCCCGGGGTTGGAGTGTGGACGGCGGCCGAAACAATGCAACGGGCCCACGGTGATCCTGACTCGCCGAGCATCGGCGATTACCATCTGCCAGCCCTGGTCGGATGGGCCCTCATCGGCAAGCCGGTCGATGATGACGGGATGCTCGAATTGCTCGAGCCCTGGCGCGGGCACCGACAGCGCGTGATGCGCCTGATCGAGTCGAGCGGCTTTGTCAAACCGAGGTTCGGGCCTCGGATGACCGTGCAGGATCACCGCGGACACTGACGCGGCAGCGTTGGCAGGAATCGACAATCGAATCTGCACGCTGTGCCGCGAAGCTCTAGCCTGACGCAGTGAACATGATCTTTCGAACCATCATTCACGCGCTCCGCTCGCGGCGCGCGAGTCGGCTTGGCATTCGAGACGTTGGTCGAATGGAGCTTCGAGTGATTCCGACTGACCTCGACGTGCTCGGGCACATGAACAACGGCATCTACTTCTCGCTCATGGATCTCGGCCGCCTGGACCTGCTCGTGCGCGCTGGAGCGTGGAAGAAACTGAGCGCGGTCGGTTTCTACCCCGTCATGGTCAATGAAACGATCAGCTTTCGCAAGTCACTGCAACCTTGGCAACGGTTCGTGCTCGAGACTCGGCTCGTCGGCGTCGATGAGCGCGCCGTTTATGTTGAACAACGATTTACCGTCAACGGTGAGGTCTATGCCAGCGCAATGACGCGAGGCCGCTTTCTGAAGAAGAGCGGCGGAACAGTTTCGGTGGCAGAACTTGCCGAACTGCTTGTGCTGAATGTCTCTGGCTTCACCCCGCCGGCGTGGGTGAGCGAGTGGGCCGATCACGTCGCGCTGCCATCAACGCGGCAAACCGCGCTGAGTGAATGGGGTGGCGGCGACAATCCCTCCCAATACCCTTGAGGGATGGCCCCAATCATCCGTAAGAAAGTTGTCACGCCAGAGTTGCCCACCAATCTCGAGCCGCCCATCGCGCCAGACGCGCACCGGGTGTGGAGCGACCGCTTCGGGAGATTTGCACTCCGGTGCGCACAAATCCTCTTGGTCTTGCTCTTGGCGGCGGTGTTTGTCTTTGGGCTTGTGCAACTCAAGCTCGTCGTTATCCCACTCTTGATCGCAACCATCATCGCGGCTGCCTGCGCCCCGGCAATCACTTGGTTGCGCGCTCGCGGACTGAGGCCGCTCGCGGCGGCATGGATCACGCTGCTCGCCGGGCTTATTCTGCTCGCCGGGATCGTCACGCTCATCGTCTTTGCTGTGCGCAACCAATTCGCTGAATTGAGAGAGGCCGCGATCGAAGGCATTGACAAGCTCCAGGTGTTTCTCGTCAACGGCCCACTGCCGATCGACGCTGGGCAGGTCGAACAGGCGCGAACATCGATTATCGACTTCTTCACGAGCGCGCAGTTCGGTTCCGGCGCCCTCGCCGGAGTGACGGTAGCTGGCGAGGTACTCGCCGGGATCATCCTCGCCGTCGTCATTCTGTTCTTCTTCCTCAAGGATGGTGACGCCATCTGGCGGTTCTTCTTGAGTCCCTTCAACGCTCAGCGTCGAGAGCGCGGTGAGCGGGTCGGGCGCACGAGCGTTCGCGTGCTTGGCGGCTACATCCGTGGCACGTCGATCATCGCCTTGGTCGACGCGACGGCGATCGGTGTCGGGCTGGCGATTCTCGGAGTGCCGCTCGCGCTGCCGCTTGCCGTGATTGTGTTCCTACTTTCGTTCATCCCTCTGTTGGGCGCAACGCTCGCGGGTGTGCTCGCCGCGCTCGTCGCCCTGGTCGCCAACGGACCATTGGTCGCTCTGATCGTGATCATCATCGTGATCGGCGTCAATCAGTTAGAGGGCAACTTCCTCCAGCCCGTCGTCATGGCGCAGTCGCTCAAGCTGCATCCGCTCGTGATCTTGGTCGCGCTCGCTGCGGGTGCAATTCTCGGCGGTGTCGTCGGCGCGGTGCTCGCGGTGCCGATCGCCGCGGTGAGCTGGGCGATCGTGAAGGTCTGGAACAGCCCGGAGGGCGAGCTTCAACTCATAGCTCCGCCCCGCCGCCGGCGTAAGGTTGCCGCATCGACGGCGGAGCAACCGAATGGGGCCGTGACCTGAGCTCGCGAACCGCCCTGGCAAGTTGATTCAGGATGCTTCCAGCACGGCCATCGCCGCATTGTGCCCGCCGATCCCACTGACCGCGCCGCCGCGGCGGGCTCCAGATCCGCACAGCAGCACGCGAGGGTGCGCTGTGGCGACACCCCAACGTTCTGCCGGGGAAGCGAGCGATTCGTCATCCTCGACGAACGGCCAATCAAGTGGCCCATGAAAGATGTTGCCACCGGGCAACCCGAGGGCATGCTCCAGATCGAGCGTGGTCTTCGTTTCGATGGTCGGCGAGCCCGCGGCATCCGTCAGTAAGAGGTCTTCGATGGGTTCGGCCAACACGCTATTGAGACTCGAGAGCACCGCACGTTGTAGCTCGTCGCGGCGTGCCTCATTGTTCTGCTCCGTCACGAGCCGGTCTGGCGTGTGCAGCCCGAAAACGGTCAACGTGTGTGCACCGCTCTCGCGGAGCTCTGGAGACAGAATCGTCGGGTCGGCCAGGGAGTGGCAGTAGATCTCGCACGGCAGCGGGGATGGGACCTGCCCTTCCGACGCGGTGGCGAAGGCGGTGTCGAGCTGCGACCAGGTCTCGTTGACATGGAAGGTGCCGCCGAATGCCGCGGCAGAACCCACGCTCGCATCCAGGAGCCGAGGCAAGCGCTTGACGATCAGATTGACCTTGACTTGGGCGCCCTCGGGTCGCTCGACGGCCTCGCCCATCTCACCCATGAGTCGTGCGAGGTCGAACGGTGCAACGTTTGACAGCACCCAGCGGGCGGAGAGACTGTGCTCCTCGTCGCCGCTGCGGTATGTCACGACCGCCGAGTTCTCGTCGCTGGTTATAGTCGTCACTTCGGCAGCCGTCACGATCTCGGCGCCGGCCAGTCGAGCGGCGCGCGCGAGTTCGCCGGTTACGCTGCCCATGCCACCGATCGGAACATCCCAATCACCCGTGCCATTGCCGATCACGTGGTACAGAAAACAGCGGTTGGCCTCCAGACTTTCATCGAAGTTTGGGGCGAAGGTGCCGATGAGAGCGTCGGTCAAGGCGACACCGCGCACGAGGTCGTTGCTCAAACGGCGCTCGATGGTCGCTCCGATCGGGGTCTCGATCAGCTCATTCCAGACGGTGTCATCGCCGAGCGCTCTGCGGGCTTCGCGGCGAGTCAAGAGCGGCTCTGTGACAGTGGGAAACACGCTTCGCGCGAGGCGCGCAGTGCGCCCGTAAAGTTCGTTCCAGCCAGCCGAATCGTCACCGAGCGCGCGAGCGGTGGCCGCGGCATCTTGATTGTCAATCAGCAGTCCACGGTTGGAGCCGGGTTCTGGAGTGTACGAGGAGTAGCGGCGTCTGGCGAGTCGCACGTCAAGTTGCAGATCGCTGATGATGCTCGCTGGCAGCAGCGAGACCAGGTACGAGTAGCTCGAGAGGCGGGCATCGATGCCGGCGAAGGTGTTCGTTGAGACCGCCGCTCCGCCGACACGGTCGAGGCGTTCGAGTACCGTCACCCGTCGGCCAGCAAGGGCAAGATACGCGGCTGCGGTGAGGCCGTTATGGCCCCCTCCGACGATCACAACGTCGCGTGACTCTGGCATGCTTGCGAGCCTAGTGGCAGCGTTGGCGCGGTAGGGTCGAAGGCAGAACGGAGGTTCGTCGGTGATCACGCGAGTAGCGGTTGTTGGCACGGGTGTGTGGGCGGAGCAACACGCGAAACTCTTTGCCACCCGTGGCGATACCGAGTTGGTCGGGGTGGTTGGTCGTCACGAGGAGCGCACGGCAGAGCGCGCATCCAAGTACAGCACGCGTGCGTACACGAGCATCGATCGGATGCTCGATCAGGAGCAACCGGACCTCGTCACCGTGAGCCTTCCGAACGAACACCACTTCGAGCCAACGATGCAGCTTCTCAGTCGAGGTGTTCCCCTGCTGGTCGAGAAGCCGCTCGTCTTCGAGCTCGCTCAGGCCGACTCCTTGCTGGATGCCGCTGGCAAGCAGTTCTTCGCGATCAACTTCAACCACCGCTACGCCAAGACTGTTCAACGGGGTCACGCAGCGATTCAGGGCGGCGATCTCGGTGACTTGTACTTTGCGACGTGGCGGTTCGGTGGAGAACCGGGCACCAGCGCTCACCCACACGCCCAGATCATCGAAACGCAGTGCCACGCCTTTGACATGCTCGAGTTTCTCGTTGGCCCGATCGCTTCGGTTGCGGCCCAGATGACGAACAAATCGGGGGCCGGGTACACGACAACCGCGATCGCGCTCGAGTTCGCGAACGGGGCGGTCGGAACGCTGCTCGGCAGCTACGACTCGTCGTACGCGTACCCGCGCACCCACTATTTGGAAGTGAATGGCGACGCTGGGCGACTGACGATCGAAGACACCGTGAAACGACTGACGATCAGTCGCGCTGGCAAGGAGGCAGCGTCGGTCTGGGAGGCCGGCTTCTTCAACGACGAGGATCGTGACTTTCACGCAACGTTCGGCGGCCACCTCGACGTGCTTCTACCAGCCCTGTACTCAGGCGAGCCGCCACCGATTCATGCCCGCGCCGGGCGCCGGGCCCTTGAGCTTGCACTCGCATCCATCGAGTCGTTTGAGACCGGCAGCAGAGTGGCGACCACCGGTTAGCACTCGGCGCTTGCCAGCATGCCCGCCAGACGGGGGCTTAGTCTCATTGGCATGGTTATGGAGAGCGTGCACGATGCAGGCGAGTCGACAAGCATTGCGGAAGAGACCGTCGCGACGGTTCGGCGCTGGCTCGCCGAGTCCGCGACTTCGAAGCCTGATGCCGGCGCCGCTCGACTTGCCGGAGTCCTGAAGGATCCGCGCGGACTTGATTTCACGATCGGTTTCGTCGATCGGGTGGTGCGTCCGGAGGACGTTCACGTTGCCGGCCGAAATCTGGAGGCGCTCAGCCGGTCGATCCCAGCCTTCTTGCCCTGGTACCTGCGAGCGGCGATTGTCGTTGGAGGCGGGCTCGCGCTGATTCTGCCGCAGCTCGTCGTGCCGATCGCGCGCTGGGTGCTCCGCGGCATGGTCG
>CAZCOC010000037.1:8965-9298 GCA_964500075.1 uncultured Salinibacterium sp. | reverse complement strand
GCTTCGCCGCTCACGATCGAAGGCGATGTGCTCCTGATCGGGGTCGTCAAGACGAGCGAAGGACCGCGACTTGCTCGCGACGATGAAGAATTCAACGAGCTTCAGCTCGCGCTTGTGTCCATCGGCGTAACCGGCGAGGTCGATGAACTGCGGAGACTGCCTTCGTCAATCGGTGCCACCGAGAGCATCGCGCTCATCGGTCTCGGCAGCTCCGTCGGTGAGAACGAGCTGCGGTATGCCGCTGGATCGGCGGCGCGTCAGCTTCGCAGCATCCGGTCCATTGTGTTCGCGCTTCCGGCGGCGAACGACAGCGAACTGCTCGCCGTGCTGGAG
>CAZCOC010000037.1:5769-8955 GCA_964500075.1 uncultured Salinibacterium sp. | reverse complement strand
GGCGCTCGGCGCCTACGCGTATACCGAGTACCGATCTGCATCACTTTCGTCCAAGAAAGCGCCGGCAGCGACGATGATCGTTGCGACAACCGTCGTCGATGCGGTTTCATTGGTCGAACGTGCCATCACAGTTGCCTCAGCGGTCCACGTAGTGCGCGACCTCGTGAACGCTCCCCCATCGGATCTGTACCCTGAGACATTTGCGGACCAAGCCGTGTCGCTCGCGGCCGAGTTGCCGATAGCGGTCGAGGTGCTCGCAGACGCTGAACTGCGCGCTGGCGGATTCGGCGGCATCCTCGGAGTCGGTCAAGGCTCGACTCGCGGTCCGCGTCTCGTCAAACTCAGCTATGCACCGCATGGTGCCCAACGCCACCTCGCCCTGGTCGGCAAGGGCATCACGTTCGACTCCGGAGGCCTTTCGCTCAAGCAACCAGCATCGATGATCGGCATGAAGTACGACATGACAGGTGCCGCAACTGTGCTCGCGGTCATCCTTGCGTGTGCACGGCTCGCCCTGTCCGCGCGCGTCACTGCTTGGCTCTGCATCGCCGAAAACATGCCATCTGGGCAAGCAATGCGGCCAGGCGATGTCATCAGAATTCGAGGTGGCAAGACAGTCGAGGTGCTCAACACCGACGCGGAAGGCAGGCTTGTGCTCGCTGATGGCCTGGTCGCGGCACGCGAAGAACGCCCCGACGCCATCATCGATGTCGCAACCCTCACCGGAGCCGCCATGATCGCCCTCGGGACTCGATACGTCGGGACTATGGGCGAGACAGACCTCGTATCGAGGGTTGTGGATGCTGCGACCCGCGTCGGCGAGACCCTCTGGCCGATGCCGATTCCAGCAGAACTGCGCGCACTGCTCGCCTCGGACATCGCTGACATCGCCAATATCAAACCGGGCAACACCGCCGGCGGCATGCTCATCGCGGCTTCGTTCTTGAAGGACTTCATCGGATCGAGCAGTGATTCAGAGGACGCGTCCCCTATTCCGTGGGCGCACCTCGACATTGCTGGAGGCGCGAACAACGGCGCAGCCGGCTGGGGCTTCACCGGCAAGGGACCGACCGGCGTCGCCGTGCGCGCGCTCATCCAGCTTGCCGAAGACTTTTCTCGACCGTAGTAATGTTCATCGAGGCGGTTACCTCCGCCAGTACCGCTCGTGTATTTTGCTGGGTTTCGTTCGCGCAAGGCGCGTTCGGGCAAGATCACGCCGGGAGACGACATCCTGAGCCGAGGAGTTGCTTGAATTGGCTGAACAGACCTTTGACCTCGTAGTACTCGGCGGCGGAAGTGGTGGCTATGCCGCTGCATTACGCGCAAGCCAACTCGGCCTGAGTGTTGGACTCATCGAGAAGGACAAACTCGGTGGCACCTGTCTGCATGTCGGATGTATCCCGACCAAGGCGCTCTTGCATGCCGCAGAAGTTGCGGATGTCACGCGAGAGTCAGCCAAGTACGGCATCAACTCGACGCTCAACAGCATCGATATCTCCGTCGTGACGAGCTACCGCGAAGAAGTCGTCTCGAGCAAGTACAAGGGACTTCAGGGTCTCATCAAGGCGCGCGGGATCACCGTGATCGCCGGTGAAGGTCGGCTCGTGTCGCCGACCACTGTGCAGGTCGGGGCCGACACTGTGACTGGCAAGAACGTGATTCTTGCGACCGGATCCTATTCCAGAACCCTTCCCGGTCTCGACCTGGGTGGGCGGGTCATCACCTCCGAGCAGGCACTGGCACTTGACTTCATCCCCAAGAAGGTTGCCGTGCTGGGCGGCGGCGTCATCGGCGTCGAGTTCGCAAGCGTCTGGCGCTCATTCGGTACGGACGTCGTGATAATCGAGGCTCTTCCGCACCTCGTGCCGAACGAAGACGAATCAATCAGCAAGCAGTTCGAGCGCGCGTTCCGCAAGCGCGGGATCGATTTCAAGCTCGGAGTGCGCTTTCAGGGCGTCACGCAGAACGAGAACGGTGTCGTGATCACCCTCGAGAACGGCGAGACGATCGACGCCGAGTTGCTCCTCGTAGCCGTCGGCCGCGGCCCGGCCACAGCTGGTCTCGGGTTCGAGGAGGTCGGGGTCACGATCGACCGCGGATTCGTCGTCACGAACGAGCGCCTCGCGACGAACATCCCGGGTGTCTTCGCCGTTGGCGACATTGTTCCTGGACTGCAGCTTGCCCACCGCGGGTTCCAACACGGCATCTTCGTCGCCGAAGAAATTGCTGGTCTCTCCCCCATCGTTGTCGACGACCTCAACATTCCGAAGGTCACATACAGCGAGCCTGAAGTGGCATCAGTTGGCCTCTCCGAGGCGAAGGCAATCGAGAAGTACGGGGCAGACCAAGTGTTCTCCTACGACTACAACCTGGCCGGGAACGGCAAGAGCCACATTCTCGGGACAAGCGGATCGATCAAGGTCGTTCGCGTCAAGGAAGGTCCGGTCGTCGGTGTGCACATGATCGGCTCACGCGTCGGCGAACTGATCGGCGAAGCCCAGCTGGCAGTCAACTGGGAGGCGTACCCGGAGGACATCGCACCGCTGCTGCACGCGCATCCCACTCAAAGCGAAGCGCTCGGCGAGGCATTCCTCGCTCTGGCTGGCAAACCACTTCACGCGATCTAGGCTCCCGGCCAAACCGCGCAACTAAGCTAGCTACGCATGAGCGTCACTAAGGAGCATCACTGATGAGCGAATCCGTAAGCCTTCCAGCACTCGGCGAGAGTGTGACCGAGGGTACGGTTACCCGCTGGCTCAAGAAGGTTGGAGATCGGGTCGAGGTCGATGAACCGTTGGTCGAAGTCTCGACGGACAAGGTCGACACTGAGATCCCGTCGCCTATCGCCGGAATCGTCGAAGCAATCTTGGTCGCCGAAGACGAGACCGTGGCGGTCGGAACTGCACTTGTGACGATTGGTGATGGCGGTGGCGCGGCTCCGGCTGCCGCGCCGGCCTCCGAGGCTGCGGTCGACGTGCCCATTGCTGCAACTCCGACGCCTGCAACTCCGACGCCTGTTGCTGAGGTGCCTGTTGCTGAGGTGCCTGTTGCTGAGGCTCCGGCTGCGGTGGCGTCGGCGTCACCAGCGGTTGGAGTAGCCCCAGAGCCAGCAGCAGATCCAATAGAAGTGCCGGCTCCAGCGCCAGCACCAGCACCCGAGCCAGCACCCGAGCCAGCACCGACCGC
>CAZCOC010000037.1:0-5669 GCA_964500075.1 uncultured Salinibacterium sp. | reverse complement strand
CCGACCGCAACACCTCCGACCGCTGACAGCGTCGCGGCTGCTGGCTATGTCACTCCATTGGTGCGCAAGCTGGCTCACGAACGCGGAGTCGACCTAGCGACTGTCACTGGGACCGGAGTTGGTGGCCGCATCCGCAAGCAAGACGTGTTCGACCTCATCGAGAACGCGACCACCGTTGCGACCGCCGCGCCTCAACAGGCCGCAGCGATCTCTGCCTTGCGCGGAACCACCGTTTCGATGTCACGTTTGCGCAAGGTCATCGCTGAGCGCGCCGTAATCTCTCTACAGAGTTCCGCCCAACTCACTTCGGTGGTTGAGGTTGACGTCAGTCTCGTCGCCGCCTACCGCACGAGCGTCAAGGATGCCTTCTTGGCCAAGACGGGCGTCAAGCTCACGTTCCTTCCGTTCTTCGCCCTCGCTGCCACGGAGGCTCTAGCCACCTACCCGATCATCAACGCGACTATCGACGGCGACTCGATCAGCTACCCGGCGCAGGAGAACCTCAGTATTGCTGTTGACACCGAGCGAGGTCTGCTGACACCGGTGATTCGGGATGCCGGTGGCATGACCCTCGCGCAACTTGCGACCCAAATTGCCGACCTCGCCGAGCGCACTCGTGAGAACAAGCTCAAGCCGGACGAGCTCGCAGGCGGGACTTTTACGCTCACCAACACCGGATCGCGCGGTGCGCTGTTTGATACGCCCATCGTGTTCTTGCCACAGTCGGCGATCCTCGGAACCGGCGTCGTCACGAAGAAGCCAGTTGTGGTGAGCGGCGCAACTGGAGACGCCATCGCAATTCGGTCGACTGTGTACCTCGCACTCTCCTATGACCACCGCATTGTCGACGGAGCCGATGCCGCCAGATTCTTGGTCGCGGTCAAGACCCGGCTCGAAGCTGGCGCGTTCTCGGGCAACCTCGGTATCTGAACACCGCACGATCGCGCGTGCTTGGCGCGCAACGAATGGCGACGGCTACGGCAAGTAGTCGCGAAAACGCCAGCCTGCATCGCCCTTCATCATGAGGATCATCGTCACCACGTCGTTCTGGCCGCCAATATCGAGCAGCACAGAATCCCCGAGCCGTTCCAACACGGTGACGCCAACGGCGTTGAGTGACCACGACGCTGAGAGCTCAGCGCCGCCCTGAATCGCACGGACGAGATCCTGATCCTCGCCGAGCGCAGCCGAACCGGCCTGAGCGACTCCATCGAGACACAGCACCGAACGCGAGCGAATGCATTGCTCGCGCGCGGCGACAAGGGCGACAGCGGCGGCTACCGGGTCATCGGCCAGGATGGCGGGGTGTTGAGAGGCCTCGGGCTCATTGATGTCAGCAGTCTCATCCTGGCCTGAATCGCCGGTGTCGATCGCCGGGTCAATCCCGCCGTCGATAGCCGTCTCCATCTCCGTGTTGTCGCCGGCAGGCTGCGGCACGACATTCACTGCAGTGACAAGGGCGACGACGACGCCGACAGCGACCAGCCATACCCGCGGTCGCACCACCGACAGTGAAATCCGTGCCGCCGTAATGCGATCAGCGAGCTCCGCAGGAACACGAAGCGCGATCGCGTCCCGGACGCGCGCGAGCGGCCGACCAGCCGCAAGCCACTGGTCGAGTTGACCGGTCAGCCACGCCGGCAGCAGGAACGCGGCTGTCGCCTGCGCACCAAGACGAGTGCCTTCGGTGTCATCGGGAGTCAGCCCTGAGCGCCCCGCCTGGACCGATCGCCATGCAGCGTCACGAGCAGAGGAAACCGCATCAAGCTCAAGTTCGTCGCTAAACTGAACCGGAGCGGGCTCGCCGAGGTCGTAGAGCTTCGCGGTGAGCTCGGCGAGCACATCGGGGGTACCGACTTCACCGTTCTCCTCAAGCCAGGCCAGAAGTGCCCGTACCTCGCGATCGACTGAGACGCTGCGAAGAACGCTCGCCGCAAAGTCCAATGTTGCTGAGACGTCTCGAATCAACTGTTGGTCTGCTGCCCGGCGCGCACGCGGCATCTCCGGCTCGACGAGCACTGCCGAGCCGAACCGGGCGAGCACCGGTGCCCCGTCGCGTGAGAACAGCACCGACCGTGCGCTCACGGCACCATGCGCGACTCCGGCAGCGTGCATCCGAGCGATTGTTTCGACAATTGGCGCCGCGATCGTGATCGCCTCACCGACCGAAAGATCTCGGCACTGCCGTAACAGCATGGCCAGTGATCCGCCTTCGAGGCGTTCAAGAACAAGGGCGGTGCGGTCGTTCGCTGAGGTCGCGATATCGGAAAGCCCAACCACATGCGCCCCCCCGCTGCGCTCGAGTGCCTCGACCTCTGTGACCCAGTCGTGCTGTTGCGTACCCGCGCGGTACACCTTGATCGCCAGCGTGCCCGGTGTGAAGACGGCGTCCGATTGACCTTGCTCGGACTGCGCGCCGCGCTCGGTTCTGGCAAGGAACACTTCAGCCCGTTGGCCCTCGCCGAGCTTGCGGATGATTCGGAATCCAGAGACTACTGCTGCTGCGCTCACGGTTTAGGGTGCAACACCTGCCAGAGCCTCTAGCGACTGGCGGGAAGACTCTGGAACGGTCTCGCGTGAGGTGATCCAGTGGGGAGAGGAGGCTGACAGAGGCGGGGCGTGAAGCGGCAGGGTGGAACGGGACCCAGGAGAAGGGCCAGACGAGCAGCGGCGTACAATTGATCTCGTGGTTGAATTCGTGACGGCAGGGCTTGGCGTCAGTGCTGTGCCATACGCCGAGGCGCTCGAACTGCAGCGCAGCATTCATGCAGCAGTCGTCGCGGGCACCGCCCCTGACACCGTGATTCTGCTCGAGCACCCGTCGGTCTATACCGCTGGTAAGCGCACGGAGGACTCCGAGCGCCCAAGCGACGGTACCCCGGTGATCGACGTCGATCGCGGCGGAAAGATCACGTGGCACGGTCCTGGGCAGCTTGTCGGATATCCGATCACGACGCTTGCCGAACCTGTCGATGTCGTGGGTTACGTACGTGAACTCGAGGCCGTGATCATCGGAGTCCTCGCTGAACTCGGCATCGACGCCGGGCGGGTCGATGGCCGCTCAGGAGTGTGGATCGGGTACAACTCGCCGGTCGGGGCCGACAAGATCGCCGCGATCGGAATCCGCGTGGCATCCGGTGTCACGATGCATGGCTTCGCACTCAACTGCAACAATTCCTTCGAGCCGTATAGCAAGATCGTTGCGTGCGGCATACTCGACGCCGGCGTGACCTCAATTTCTCGGGAACTCGGGCGAGACATCAGCCCGGCTGATATTGCACCCCGCGTTCAACGCCATCTCGAGTCAGCCCTGTCAGGAGCGCACGCGTGAGTCATCCGGTCAACCTCAACCACCCACCTGCCAACCAGGTCGGGGAGCGAAAGTTATTGAGGCTCGAAGTACGCAACGCCGAGACCCCAATCGAGCGAAAGCCGGAGTGGATCAAGACGGTTGCACACATGGGGCCGGAGTATCGGCAGCTTCAGGCGCTTGTCAAGGACGAGAATCTTCACACCGTCTGCCAAGAGGCCGGATGCCCGAATATCTTCGAGTGCTGGGAAGACCGCGAGGCCACCTTCCTCATCGGTGGCAGCCAGTGCACCCGCCGCTGTGACTTCTGCCAGATCGACACCGGTAAACCGGCTGACTACGACAAGGACGAGCCGCGACGGGTCGCCGAGTCCGTCACGAAAATGAACCTTCGTTACGCCACCGTGACCGGTGTGGCACGCGACGATCTGCCCGATGAAGGGGCGTGGCTGCACGCCGAGACCGTGCGCCAGATTCACGCGCAAAACCCGGGCACTGGGGTCGAAATTCTTGCGACGGATTTCTCGGGAAATCCGGATCTTCTCGCCGAGGTCTTTTCTTCGCGCCCTGAGGTGTTCGCTCACAACGTCGAGACGGTGCCGCGTATCTTCAAGCGAATTCGCCCGGCTTTTCGGTATGAGCGATCACTGGACGTCATCACCCAAGCTCGCGCAGCCGGTCTCATCACAAAGTCGAACCTCATCCTTGGCATGGGTGAAGAGCCGGCAGAAGTTATCCAAGCGCTCCACGATCTGCATGACGCTGGCACTGACATCATCACCATCACGCAGTACCTTCGTCCGACCCCCAGACACTTGCCGGTGGCTCGGTGGGTGAAGCCCCAAGAATTCGTTGAGTTCTCGGCCGCGGCAGAGGAGATCGGTTTTCTCGGCGTGCTCGCCGGTCCGCTGGTTCGCTCGAGCTACCGCGCTGGCAGACTGTGGGCTCGCTCGATGAAATCGAAGGGGCGCGAGCTTCCGGCAGCACTTCAGCATCTCGCTGATGCCAACCTCGGCTTCGCGCAGGCCGTCTCGTGAGTGCACCGAAGCCGTAGCCGAAGGGCCGTATCCTAGGGTGATGGCACGAAAGAATGACGGCTCCCCAAAACCGCCGAAAGGGCCCGGACGTCTGAAGCAGATGTACCAGGTTTTCCAGATGACGAGGCGCTACGACAAGCTCGCAATCTGGTTCCTGCTGCTCGCGTTCCTGCTCCCGGTGCTCGTGAGCGTATTGCTCGCTGTGCTCCTTTCGGCTGGCAACGTGCTCACGCTCGTGCTGTATGTGATTGCCGGTCTGCTTGGGGGTGTGCTCGTTTTCCTGATTGTTCTCGGTCGTCGCGCTGAACGCGCGGCCTACTCGCAGATCGAGGGTCAGCCAGGGGCTGTCGGCGCAGTACTCAAGAGTTCACTTCGGCGGGGCTGGACCGCAAGCGAGATGCCCATCTCGGTCAGCCCAAAGACGCAGGATGCCGTATACCGGGCCGTTGGCCGCGGCGGTGTCGCCCTGATCGGGGAGGGTCCGCGCTCGCGCACGCAGCGGATGCTCGATGACGAACGCAGAAACATCGTGCGCATCCTGCCCAACGTGCCAGTCACTGTGCTCTATGTCGGCCCGGACCCGGAGTCCACCCGGCTCCACCGCATCCCGACAGAGTTGCGCAAGCTCAAGGTGGCACTTCGCAAGTCTGAAATTCTCGCGGTGTCGAACCGCTTGAACTCACTTGGCAAGAACGGGCTTCCGATTCCAAAGGGAATCGACCCGATGAAGGTTCGGGCGGCGCGGCCACGCTAGTTGCCGACGGCTCACCGGTGGCTGCTGTCCGACTTCTGATTCTTTAGCGCCGAACCAGCACCGTGCCGATCAGCCGGTCGTGAGCGCCTCGCTGGTCCCGGTCCCAGATGACCGCAGGAATCACGAGACAGATGAGCAGCGTGCGTACGATCGGTTTCCACCAACCCAAGTAGCCTCCCGCGATTGGGACGACACGCATCCCGAGCATGAGGTGACCAAGGCTCCCGTTCGCGGTGATCAGCAAGATGATCTGCGTTGCCGCGAAGACGGCGAGCGTGGCAAACGATTCGTAATTGAAGAACACGATCGAGACGATCACGGCAAAACCCCAGTCGATCGCGAGTGCCGCGATTCTGCGCGCGAGACGCGCCACCGACCGCGGCCCGGATGGCGGCAGCCCGAGTGACCTTCCTGGCCAGGAATCTGCAAGCGACGATGAACTGACCACCGATCGATCATATCCGCGCCTATATGCGTAACACCCTCGAAACAATCGCGTGACCCTTGCGAAACCCCGTGCCTCTACTCTCATCATTGGCGGCACCTGCTGTCGATTAGCACCAAGCTC
>CAZCOC010000036.1:0-9537 GCA_964500075.1 uncultured Salinibacterium sp. | reverse complement strand
TCAGCAAGGTCGACAAGATGGAGGCGGATAACGCCGTCAACCAGGCCCAGAAAGAGATCGCGACCCGGTACGACTTCAAGGGGGTCGGCGCATCCGTCGAGTGGAGCGGCGAGAAACTGCTGCTGAAGGCGAGCGCTGAGGAGCGGGTCAAGGCGGTGCTTGAGGTGCTTGAGCAGAAGTTCATCAAGCGCGGCATCTCGTTGCGGAGTCTCGACACCGGAGAACCGTACCCGAGCGGTAAAGAGTTCCGTATCGAGGTGAGCCTCAAGAACGGCATCTCGTCGGAGGACGCCAAGAAGGTCGCCAAGGTCATCCGCGACGAAGGTCCCAAGAGCGTCAAGGCGCAGATTCAGGGTGACGAGTTGCGGGTGCAGTCCAAGAGTCGCGACGACCTGCAAGCCACGATGGCCCTTCTGAAGGGCAAAGACCTCGACGTCGATTTGCAGTTTGTGAACTTTCGCTAGTCGGCAATCGCCGAAGGGCAGCCCGCTCTCACTAAACTGCCTTCGTGGAAGACGCCAACAGAATCGTGCTCGACTTCAACCTGTCGCTTGCGACAATCCTGATCCTTGCCGACTTCATCATTCGCGTTGTCGCCGTCATCTACGTTCCGCGAAACCGCCGGCCGCAGACTGCGCTTGCTTGGCTCCTTGCGATCTTTTTCATTCCATACATCGGCATTCTGTTGTTCTTGCTCGTCGGCAACAGCAAGCTGCCGAAGGGGCGCCGTCGCAAACAGGAGGAGATCAACCAGTACATCCTCGATGGCACGGAGGGAATGGAGGACGTCACCGAGGATCCGCCGTGGCCGGCGTGGCTGCATCCGATCGTCGAACTGAACCGCAACCTCGGTGCGATGCCACTTGTCGGCGGCAACAGCGCGAAGCTGCTCCCTGAGTACGAAGAGTCGCTTACCGCGATGACCGAAGCGGTGGATGCCGCGAGCAAAACCGTTCACGTCGAGTTCTACATTCTCTCGCTCGACCGCACGACGGCGCCGTTCTTCGACGCGCTCGAACGGGCAGTGCAGCGCGGGGTGGTGGTGCGAGTTCTGCTCGACCACATCGCATCCATTCGCACTGTCGGCCATCGCAAGACCGCAAGGAAGCTCACGAAGATCGGCGCCAAGTGGCACTACATGCTGCCGGTCCGACCATTGCGCGGGCAGTGGCAACGCCCGGACCTGCGCAACCATCGCAAGTTGGTGGTCGTCGACCGCGTGGTCGGATTCACCGGCTCACAAAACTTCATCGACTCGAGCTACAACAAGCGCGGCAACATCAAGCGCGGCTTGCACTGGAAAGACCTGATGGTTCGGTTCGAGGGCCCGATCGTTGCCGGTATCGAGGCGATCTTCGCCACCGACTGGTACTGCGAGACGAACGAGTTGCTGTTGCGTGAAGGGCCGGTTGTGCGCGAGACACGCGTGAACCCGGTCGATGCGCAAGTCGTGCCAAGCGGGCCGGGGTTCTCGGGTGAGAACAACCTCCGGCTCTTCAATGCACTCGTGTATGCCGCGACCGAGCAGATCATCATCACGAGTCCGTATTTCGTTCCAGACAGCTCAATGCTCTACGCAATCACGACGGCAGCGCAAAGCGGACTCGACGTGCAGCTGTTTGCCTCCGAGATCGGCGATCAGGTGGTCGTGTACCACGCCCAACGCAGCTACTACGAGGAGCTGTTACGCGCTGGTGTGCGCATCTGGCTCTACAAACCGCCGACCGTGCTACACGCCAAGTTCTTCACGATCGATGACGAAGTCGCCGTCGTCGGTTCGAGCAACATGGACATGCGCTCTTTCGCGCTCGACCTGGAGATCTCGGTGATGGTGCGCGGTGCGAGCATCATCAGCGACCTCCACGCGCTGCAGGAGGAGTATCGCGCAAACAGTCGGGAACTCACTCTTGACGAGTGGATGACGCGGTCCAGAGTCTCGGCGACCTTCGACAACGTCGCGAGGCTCGCGGCAACACTGCAGTAGCGGCTAGCCCTTGGATGCCGCGATCATCTCGTCGCGCGGCACCACCTTGATGCGCTCACGTTCCTGTGCGGCACCGAGCGCGCGCTCGTGCTCGTCGAGGTTCTGCCAGCCCTGCAGGTTGGTGAAATCGACCCCGCGCTGCCGAAGCAACGCCACGATCGCCTCCTCTTCTGGGTGAGCCGGGCTCCACCAGTTGGCCTGATCGGTCATGAGGTGGCGCACGGTCTCCATGGCGTCGCTCTTGGTGTGGCCAATGAGGCCTACCGGGCCGCGCTTGATCCAACCCGTGGCATACACGCCGTTGACCGGCTCGTCGTGATCGTCGATGACCTGACCCTCGCGGTTCGGGATCACCCCGCGACGCTCGTCGAACGGAATGCCGTCGAGCGGCGAACCGAAGTATCCAACAGCCCGGTAGACCGCTTGTACCGCCACTTCGCGAAACTCGCCGGTCCCACCCACGCCGCCCGCGCCATCCGGCTCGGTGCGCTCGTAGCGGAAGCCCTCGACGCGATCGGTGCCGAGCACCTCGACTGGACCCGCAAAGAAATGCAAGTGCAGTCGTCTGGATGCCCCGGACAGTGGTTGATCAGATCGCGGTTCATCGCGCCACTTGCGGAAGATGCGGTCGATCACCATGATCTGCTTGTTCGACTCGATCGCGGCACGCGAGGCGTCGTCGTAGTCGAAGTCTTCCTCGTACACGATCATGTCGACATCATCGAGTTCCCCGAGTTCGCGCAACTCAAGCGGCGTGAACTTCACCTGCATCGGGCCGCGGCGACCGAAGACGTGCACATCGGTGATTGGTGACGCCTTGAGCCCTTCGTACACGTTGCTAGGGATATCGGTCGGCAGCAGGTCGTCGGCGTGCTTGGAAAGAATGCGCGCAACATCGAGGGCGACGTTGCCGTTGCCGATGACGGCGGCGGCGCTCGCATCCAAGGGCCATTCGCGAGGAAAGTCAGGGTGCCCGTCGTACCAGCTCACGAAATCTGCGGCACCGTAACTGCCGTCCAGATCGATTCCGGGAATATCGAGCGGGGCATCCTTGATGGCGCCGGTCGAAAAAATCACGGCGTTGTAGTGCTGCTTCAGGTCGTCAAGAGTCACATCGCGCCCGTAGTACACGTTGCCGAAGAGGCGAATGTTGCCGGTGTCGAGCACGTCTCGAAGGGCGGTAATGATGCCTTTGATGCGCGGATGATCCGGGGCGACACCGTAGCGAACCAGACCGTAGGGGGCTGGCAACTGCTCGAAGAGGTCGATCGAGACGTCGAACTGCTTCTCGGCCTTCAGCAGGATGTCCGCGGCATAGATCCCGGCGGGACCCGCGCCAACGATGGCAAGCCTGAGCTTGGTCATTATTCCTCTTTCGGTGGCAGCAGAAGCAACACTCTAGTAGAGCGAGCGCATCGAACTCTGCCGCGTTGGTACCGCGGCAAGCACGCCTCAGTTGGAGCGTTCGACGATCGATTCCGCGAACTTGGTCAGGGCCTTTTTGACCGGGCCGGATGGGAGCGGCTCGAGCGCAGCAACGGCTTCCCGAGCCCAACGATACGCCTCGTCCAGGGTTTGCTTGGTCACCGGATGCGCGCGCAACTCGGCGATCGCGTCATTGAGGCCGGTCTCATCCCCTTCGCCATAGAAGGCAGAGTTGACGTCCCGTTCGATGCGGGTCAACAGCTCCGCCGCATCCTGATCGGTCTTGGCGAGTTCGCGCAAGTAGAGCAGCGGAAGCGTGGACACCCCACTGCGCAGGTCGGTGCCAGGCGCCTTGCCGGTCTTGTCTGTTTCGGCCGAGAGATCGATAATGTCGTCGACGAGCTGGAAGGCAACCCCGATTCGCTCGCCGAATTGCCGAACCGGTACGACGAACTCCTCGGGTGCATTAGAGAACAGCACCCCGACTTCGGCGGCTGTCGCAATGAGCGAGCCGGTCTTGTCTGCGAGCACCTGGAGGTAGTGCTCGACGGGGTCTTCGTCTTTGCGCGGACCAAGAGTCTCGTGCAACTGACCGAGGCAGAGCCGTTCGAACGTATTAGCCTGCAGGCTGAGTGCGCGCTCGCCAAGGCCAGAAATAAGCTTGCTCGCGCGCGCAAACAGAAGATCACCGGTGAGGATTGCAACGGAATTACCCCAGACGCTCTGCGCGCTCGGCACGCCGCGGCGCATCTGGGCTTCGTCCATGACGTCGTCGTGGTAGAGCGAACCGAGGTGGGTGATCTCGATCGCCTGGGCGGCAATAATCACGTCAGCGTTGTTACCCTCTCCCAGTTGCGCTGTCAACAGTGTCAGCACCGGTCGCACGCGCTTGCCGCCGGCCTCGAGCAGGTAGCGGCTCGTCACATCCGCAATTTCGTCGGCGAAAGACATCTCGCGGAGCAGACCGTCCTCAACCTGAGCCAATCCCTCCTCGATCGCCGCCGCAAAGCGGCGCTCATCACTCGAGGCGAAAAGTTTTTCGCCGAGGCCAAGCGACGAGCTCAGGGTGTTGCTACGCCTGGCGATCGATACGCTCTGGTTGATGGTCAAGGGGATCCTGTCGCGAAGCACTATGGCTTCGGGTTGTCGTCCTGGGTCTGGGTGGCGATTGTCTTGATCGGCCGAGTGGCGGCATCCTTGCGCTTGGCCACTGATGCAAGCACGGCCGCATCCACCGGTTTGCGGCCACGGTGCATGGCGACAATTCCAGCGGTGAGGTTGCGATGGGCAACCCGGATGAACCCGGCCCCGCGAATCCACTGACTCAACTCGCCCTGGTCTGGCCACTCGCGAATCGAGTCTGCGAGATAGGTATACGCCTCCGGGTTGGAACTGGCGCGGTCAGCCACGAGCGGCATCACGCGACTGAGGTAGGTCCAGTACGCGGCGCGAAAGATGGCTACCGGCGGCTTCGAGAATTCGCAAATCACCAAGCGACCGCCCGGCTTGAGCACGCGATACATTTCGCTCAGCGCGGCCTTCGGATCGTTTATGTTGCGCAAGCCAAAACTGATCGTGACGGCGTCGAACTCGTTGTCGCCGAACGGCAGCTTCTGCGCGTCGGCTTCAACGAATTCGATGCTCGGATGCTTGCGCCGACCCTCTGCAATCATGCCGGCCGAGAAGTCGAGAGCGACGACTTTCGCACCGTTCTTCTGGAGGGCAGCAGAACTCGTGCCGGTGCCGGCAGCGATGTCGAGAATGCGCTCGCCAGCGGCCGGCGCGACAGCCCGCACGGTCGCTGCACGCCACAAGATCGCGTTACCGCCGGAGAGAACGGTGTTCGTTCGGTCGTAGTGTTTGGCGACACCATCGAACATGCCAGCTACCTCGCTCGGTCGCTTACTCATATCCGCTCTGGGCATGCCCCAATCTTACGGTCTCGACATGAACTCACCCTGTGGGTTCGGGGTGGACGGGTATGCTCGTCGCTGTGATTCGCCCGGTGCTCAATGTTCGCACCGAGTGGCTCGAGAACGTCGATCCGCTCATCGAATGGTGTGACCCGCTCTCCCCCACCGCGTTCCTGCGAAATGGCGATGGGCTCATCGGTTTGGGTCCGCGATTCACCTTCGCTGACACGCTCCATGGCCGAATTCCCCGCATCGCCGAGTGGTGGGCCGAGCTCTGCGCAACGGCACATGTTGAGGATGCCGTGAACCTCCCAGGCACGGGACTCGTCGCGTTCGGCAGCTTCGCCTTCTCCGATGTGTCGACGGAGCCGAGCTTCCTCTGCGTACCGACAGTCGTGATCGGCCGACGCGGGTCTGCTTCATGGATCACCACCGTCGATTCGGGCATGCCGGTGGCGCCGCGACCGCTCGGTCCGCCCCCGCACGAGCAGCCCGGCCCTGGCTCGCTGAGCACCTTCAGCCCCGGTGCTACGTCAGAGGCCGCCTATCGATCAGCCGTTGCCGCGGCGACCGAGGCGATTCGTGCTGGTCGGGCCGAAAAGGTGGTCATCGCGCGCGAACTTGTGGCGAGCATCCCTGCACTGAGCGACCGCCGCGTGATTCTTGACCGACTCGCCAATGCCTACCCTGACACCTTCGCGTTCGCGGTCAACGGGCTCATCGGCGCGAGCCCAGAAACCCTCGTGCGCGTGACCGACGGTGTCGTGAGCGCCAGGGTGCTCGCTGGCACCGCAGCGAGAGGGACGGATGCCGCGGCCGACGCCGCAGCACGAACCGCGATCACGGGCTCAAGCAAGGATCAGGCCGAGCACGAGTTCGCGCTCGCGAGCGTCGTCGCGGCTCTCAAGCCGCACACCACCGCCCTCAACGCTGACAGCGCTCCGTTCGCCATCACGCTCCCAAACCTGTTCCACCTCGCGAGCAACGTCTCAGGCGGCCTTGCCGCCGGATCCACTGTGCTCGATCTGGTTGGGGCGCTCCATCCAACGGCAGCGGTTGCCGGAACGCCGACAGCAGCAGCACTCGAGCTGATCGATGAACTCGAACCCTTCGATCGCGGTCGGTACGCCGGCCCCGTCGGCTGGGTCGATTCTCGTGGCGATGGCGAGTGGGCCGTCGCGTTGCGCTGTGCGCGCATCGCTGAGGACGGCTCGGTGACAGCGTGGGCGGGCGCGGGAATCGTCGCCGAGTCCGACGCCGACGCCGAGCTCGCCGAAACCGAGCTCAAGTTCCGGCCGGTGCGCGATGCGCTCGGCCTGTAGCCCGGCTTCGGCGCCCGCGCCTACGTCGCGGCGAGCCGCACCTTCTCGGCCTCGACGTCGTAGTTGGCTTTCGGCCACTGTGGGTCGAGCCCGCGAAGTGCCTCGAGCAAGAGTTGCTGCACCGCCCAGCGCGCGTACCACTTCTTGTTCGCGGGAATGACGTGCCACGGGGCATCCGCCGTCGCTGTTCTCGCGATCGCCAGCTCGTAGGCCTCTTGGTACGCGGGCCACAGCATCCGCTCGTCGACGTCACCAGGGTTGTACTTCCAGTGCTTATCCGGTCGGTCGAGTCGATCTTGCAGTCTGACCTTCTGCTCCTCGCTCGAGATGTGCAACATGACCTTGATGATTGTCGTGCGAGATGCCACGAGCTCACGCTCAAACTCGACGATGAGCCCGTACCGTTCCTCGATCTCCTCCGGGGTCGACAAGCTGCGTACGCGGTGGATGAGCACGCTTTCATAATGCGAGCGGTCAAAGACTCCGATGACGCCAGCCGGCGGGAGTTGTTTGCGAACTCGCCACAGGAAATCGTGTTGCTGCTCTTCCTCGGTCGGCGCCTTAAACCCGTGGATTCGCACGCCCTGCGGGTCGACCCCGCCGACGACGTGGCGAACGATGCCGCCTTTGCCCGCCGTGTCCATCGCCTGCAGCACGAGCAGCACCTTGCGAGTGCCTCCGAACCTGCTCTCGGCGAACAGGCGCTCCTGCAGCTCGCCGAGCTCGGCGCCATTGGCAGCAAGTTCCGCCTCAGCGGCACGCTTATCGCCGGCAAAGCCGGGTGTGGCGTCGGTGTCAATGCTCGACAGGTCGACGGTGCTCCCGATCGCAGTGAACGTCTTCATGAACCAACGCTAGCGGTCGAGCGGCACTTCGATCACGGTCGGATTCAGTGACGCGGTGAGTGCTTGGTCGAGGCCGCCGCGGGTTTCGACCCGCAGGTAGTCCCAGCCGTAGGCGACTGCGAGCGGTTCGATCGATGCCTGCTGGGGTGTGAGCAGCACCCGGTCGAACGCTGGACCAGCGAATGCGCCGACTTCGAGACCGTCGAAGATGGTGCCGCCGCCGTCATTGCCGACGATCACCTGGATGCGCGGGCGCGCTTCGCCCGCACCAAACAGCAGGGCTCCGGCGTCATGGAAGAACGCGAGGTCGCCGAGCAGCACGCGCGTCGTGCCTGCTGAGCTGGCGGCATCCGCCTGGCTGGACAGCGCGATGCCGAGCGCTGTCGAGATGGTGCCGTCGATGCCAGCGAGTCCGCGATTGGCGTGCACGCGAATCTTCTTGCCTGGCACGACCCTGTCGACTTCACGAATCAATCTGGATGCCCCCAGTACGAGTCGATCGTGCGGCCAGGTTGCCCGCCAGACAGCTTCGGCGAGGGTACGGCGAGTGACCGGTGCGCGCACGGCAGCAAGTTCGGTGCGAGCGTATGTTCCCGCGTCGGCGGTTAGGTCCGGCGCGACCTCGACCGCCTCAGTGAGCGCTCGCGAGGCGCTGACCCAGGTTCCGAGCCAGGCTCGATCGAACTCACCGGGTTGGACCACGACACTGCCGACGAACTGCGCTACCCGCCGTCCGGGGTTGTAATCATCGGCCGATGGCCCGCGCACGACGATCGACTCGACGCCCTCGCGCTGAATGAGGGCTGGCACCTCACGACTGAGGGTCGGATGCCCGAACACGATGACTCGCTGAACGCGTCCACCGAAGGCGGCCTCTGCAAGGAGCCCGCGATAGGCGACAACGAGGTTTGGGCCGAAGTGTGCACCGCTCGACACCTCGGCGATCATGGGAACCCCGAGTTCGCGTGCGACTTCCTCAGCCCGCTCCCCCGCACCGGTACCGGCGATGACGATCGTGCCCGGTCTCGCGGTCAACAGCAGCGATTCGGATTGCGGCGCGAGCGTGTCGAGACCGACGGTTGAGGGAGTTGCGGATTGGGCTTCGACCGCGCCAGCAAGCTCCGCCTCGAGCGTGAACGACGAAGACAGCGGTTCAGCAAAAGAGAGGTTGAGGTGCACAGGGCCTGAGGCATTGGCGAATGCGTCACGAGCCAGTGCAGCCGCGGCATCCGTCTCACCAGGCTCACCGCTCGGCGGGCCGACGTCCCAAGTGCGGCGAACTGCCGCACCGAAAATGCCCGGCTGCTCGGTTGTCTGGTTTGATCCGACGCCGCGCAGTGCCTCCGGCCGATCGGCGGAGATGACGATCAGGGGCACCGCGGAGTGGTGCGCCTCAAGGACCGCCGGATGCAGGTTGGCCACGGCCGTGCCCGAGGTGGTGATCACGAGCACCGGAGCCTTGGTTTCAACCGCAATGCCGAGGGCGAGAAAACCGCCGACCCGTTCGTCGATGCGCACCCGAAGTCGGAGTCGGCCGAGTCGTTCGAATTCGGCGGCCGCGAGCGCGAGCGCTTGCGAACGAGAACCCGGACCGAGCACGACGTCGCGCACCCCGAGTCGCACAAACTCCGCGAGCAGCGCTGCCGAAAACTCAGTCGCCGGCGAGCTACTCCTTGGGAGGGTCATCGTCGAGCTCTGCGAGCTCCTGCTCGAGACGGCGAATGCGTGCGTCCTGCTCTTCGTCGCGCCGGAGGTTCTTCAGAAACGCCGGGTCATCGTCTGGAGCGATCGAGCGCTGCTTGCCGCTCTTGTCAACCCGGCCGCGGCCGACAATGAACCACAACAGCGCACCGACGAAGGGCACGGCCACGATGATGATGACCCAGGCAAACTTGTTGAATGCCCGGATGCGTCGACGATCGATCAGCACGAGGTCGACAATCGCGAAGACGTCGACGACCAGTGCGGCGATGAGGAAGATCAGGAGCCGTCCCATAGCGCAATCCTAGGCTTGCTATCTGCACGGTGGCTGCGCGGTGGCTGCGCGG
>CAZCOC010000035.1:3425-9787 GCA_964500075.1 uncultured Salinibacterium sp. | reverse complement strand
TCATTCGCACAGCCGTGAGCGTGCTCGGTGCAGCGGACCCCGATGCTGCCGACATCAGTCACAGTGCGATCCTCAACAAGTCCGTGAGCCTGTTCGCGCAGCTTCCGTCGATCGTTGCCTACGATCAGCGCCGCCGTCGCGGGGAGCACCTGATCGAGCCGCGTGACGACCTCGGATACTCGGCCAACTTTCTGCATATGACCTTCGGTGAAGTGCCCGACCTGGTGGTCGTCAACGCCTTCGACGTTTCGATGATTCTGTACGCCGAGCACACCTTCAACGCCAGCACCTTCACCGCTCGCGTCGTGACCTCGACTCTCGCCGATCTGTACTCAGCGGTCACCGCGGCGATCTGCGCGCTCAAGGGGCCGCTGCACGGCGGTGCAAACGAAGCGGTCATGCGCACCTTCGACGAAATCGGCTCAGCCGATAATGCTGCGGCTTGGCTGGATGCCGCACTGGCCGCCAAGCGCAAGATCATGGGCTTCGGGCACCGGGTGTACAAGAGCGGCGACTCGCGAGTACCGACCATGAAACAAGCACTCGACTCGCTCATTGTCGAGTACGACCGGCCCGATCTTGGCGATCTCTACGCTTCGCTCGAGATGGCGATGAACGAGCGCAAGGGCATCCTGCCGAATCTCGACTATCCCAGTGGTCCGGCCTATCACCTCATCGGCTTCGACACCGAGATGTTCACGCCGCTCTTCGTTGCCTCGCGGGTCACCGGCTGGACAGCGCACGTCATGGAGCAACTTGAGGCGAACGCGCTGATTCGTCCGCTGAGCGAATACGTCGGACCGGAAGAGCGCCACGTTCCTGAAGTCGCCGAGTAGGCCAGCCGCCGCGTTTTCATAAGCGCCAGCGCTGGGCGTAGGTTGGAAGCATGACTGTTCCCAACCTCACCCTCAATGACGGCGCCTCGATTCCTCAGCTCGGTTTCGGGGTGTTTCTGGTTGAGGCGACCGAAGCCGAACGCATCGTGTCAGACGCCCTCGAGGTGGGCTACCGCCACATCGACACGGCTGCCGTGTACAAGAACGAAGAGGGTGTCGGCCGCGCGATCGCTGCCTCGGGCATCCCGCGTGACGAGCTCTACATCACGACCAAACTGTGGAACAGCGATCATGGCACCCAATCGGCATTCGACGCGATGGATCTCAGCCTCGCCAAGCTCGGGCTCGACCACGTGGACCTGTATCTGATCCATTGGCCGCGGCCGGATCAGGATCGCTACGTCGAGAGCTGGCTCGCGCTCGAGCAGATCAAGGCCAAGGGCCAGTCCACCTCGATCGGGGTGTCCAACTTTCACCGGCCGCACTTGGAGCGAGTTCTCGCCGAAAGCGACACGGTTCCTGCCATCGACCAGATAGAACTACACCCCGCGTTTGCCCAGCGCGAGTTGCGCGAGTTCGCGACCTTACACGGAATCGCGATCGAGTCTTGGGGTCCGCTCGGCCAAGGCAAGTACGACCTGTTTGGTCTAGCGCCGATCCAGGCAGCCGCAGCCGCACACGGTGTGACCCCCGCTCAAGTCGTCATTCGTTGGCACTTGCAGAACGGGCTCATCGTCTTTCCAAAGTCGAACTCGCGCGAGCGCATGGCCGAGAACTTCGACGTGTTCGGCTTCGAGCTCAGCGTCGCAGAACTCGCGGCGATCGACGGACTCGACGAGGGCCGGCGCGTGGGCGCTGACCCGGAAATGGCGACGTTCTGAACCTCGAAAAACAACGCCGTTCTCGTCTCTTGCAAGACCTCTCAGGCTGGACTTGGCTAGACCTTCTCTCGAGTGCGCCCGTAGACTCTGCTGCATGAGCGACCCTGACCCAGCCGCACATAAGCAGCTAGCGATAAACCTTCCGCAAGAGATGTTCGGTGGAGTGTGGGCGAACTTCGCCGCCGTGTCTCATTCAGAACACGAGTTCACAATTGACTTCATTCGAGTTGACCAAGCGGGCGAGAACGGCGTGGTTACGGCACGGGTCAACGTTTCACCGTTGTTCGTTACGCAGCTCCAAGAAGCATTGCGGTTGAACTGGGAACAGTACGCAAAGAAGGCAATGCCTCGAGAGGTGCAACAGGACGGTTCCTGATTTCGCGCTGGCCGTCGCCGGCGCAGATTCGATCGGCGCGCCATTGGATGTTTCGTCGGGCACAACATTCACGTCCGCCGCATTGAGCGGTGACGCACAGTCTTACTTTGCGTGGGTGATTCGGTGCGGTGGCTCTCCACAATAGATACGCTGATGTGAAGATGGCCGTGGACCCTGAGGTGGTAGCGGAGAGTGCGGCCCAGCGCTCGCAGCCGAGGCCTGAGCAAGGCCTCGGTCGTGAGGGCAACGAGGACCAACACGTCCGCAGAACACGAGTTGTTGAGTTGTCACCCGGCGGGCTTGTAGCAACGACGCATCGGTCTGTTCCAGGCTCGGTGTTGAGCCAAGGTCCAGTAGTCACAGCGCGATCGTGACACCACGCGGCGTCGCCACGAGCACCTCAGACTCCGCGAACGCGGCCTCGAGTTCGACGCGAGTTTCTGAGAAGTGCGCCCAGTCTTCGGTGTGCAGGCCGACGACCCGCGAGGCGCCAAGAATGCGGGCGGCGGCCGCGGCATCCGCTGAACTGAGCGTCAGATTTGCCGGGATGCTCGGCACGCGAGCAGCGCCAGCAAACAGCACGGCGATCTCGATGGCCGGAAAGCGATCAGCGATCTGCTCGACGAGCCCCAGGGATGCGTTGTCTCCGCTGACGTAGACGGTCGGCAGAGAGTCCGCTTCGAGCACGAAGCCGATGACTGGGCCGAGCAGGGCCTCAATGCCGGGCAGACCGTGAAGTGCTGGCACGGCGGTAACTGTGACCGACCCGACGTCGTGGCTCTGCCAGGCATCCAGTCCGACGACCGGGAGGCCAACCAGCTCGCTCGCCGCTTTCGCGGTACTGAGCGTGAGTGCGCTGTCTGCGAGCAGCCCGAGCCCCTCGAAGTCGAGGTTGTCGTCGTGCTCATGGTGTGAGAGCAGCACGAGATCGATAGGTCCGATCGCCAACCGCTCGATCGCCGGACCGACGGTCTTGACGAGCGGCTCTCCGTCGTCATCCGGATACTCGCCAGGCGGATCGAACGTCGGATCAGTGACGATTCGCAGACCCGCGTATTCGAGGATGGCGGTCGGTCCACCGATATACGTGATGGTCGTCGGCGACATACGCTGAGACTATGCCCAATCGCTTGGCGCACGCCGCGAGCCCGTACCTGCGCTCGCACGCCGACAACCCGGTGGACTGGTGGGCATGGGGACCAGAGCCCTTCGCCGATGCCGCTCGGCGCGACGTGCCGGTGCTCGTCTCGATCGGCTACTCGACCTGCCATTGGTGCCACGTGATGGCGAGAGAGAGCTTTAGCGATCCGACGCTCGCTGCGTTTCTGAACGAACACTTCGTGGCGATCAAGGTCGATCGCGAGGAGCATGCTGAGGTCGATTCGACCTATCTCGCCGCGGCTGGCGCGTTCACCGAGAACCTCGGCTGGCCGCTGAATGTGTTTGTCACACCGACGGGTCGGGCCTTTTTCGCCGGTACATACTGGCCGCCGGCACCGGTGCAGGGGCATCCGGCGTTTCGCCAGATCCTTGACGCCGTGCTTGACGCTTGGCTCGACCGCCGTGAGGAGGTCGAGCGCAACGGCGAAGCGATCCTCGAGGCACTCTCACACCGGCACTCCTCGCCGTCGGTCGCGATCAACTTCGCGGCAATCGTTGCCGAGCTCGAACAGTTCGAAGACACTGTGCACGGGGGTTTCGGGGGTGCGCCGAAGTTTCCGGTGACACCGGTGCTCCAGTTCCTCCTGGCGCGGGCCAGCCTCGGGGATGCCGTGGCGCACGGCCTCGCCGAGCGCACCCTCGACGCGATGGCTGCCTCGCCGCTCCTAGACCTCGACGGCGGCTTCTTTCGCTACGCAACTCGCCGCGACTGGAGCGAGCCGCACTACGAACGCATGCTCTACGACAACGCCCAGTTGCTTGCGGTGTACGCACTTGCGGGCCGCCGCGAGATTGCCGCCGGAATCGCCGACTTCATGCTCGGTACCCTTCGCTTGCCGAACGGCTGTTTTGCTTCCGCTCAGGACAGCGAAAGCACGGTTGGCGGAGAACGCGTCGAGGGGGAGTACTACCTGCTCGACGCTTCCGCGCGCAAGGCCGAGATCCCCCCGGCGCTCGACGAGAAGGTGCTCACCGGGTGGAACGGGCTCGCAATCGGCGCGCTGGCCAGGGCTGGCACATTCCTCGAACGGCCGGACTGGATCGCAGCAGCCAAGCGTGCGGCGAATGTGTTGCTCGCTGAGCATCGCCGCGATGAACCAACGTCGTCTGGCGGCTCGGTGCTGGTACGCGCTTCGATCAACGGTGTGCAGTCGACTGCGAAGGCGACGCTTGAAGATTACGGGATGCTCGCAGGTGGCCTCCTCGAGCTGGCAACCGCGACCGGCGAGGTCGAGCACGCACTTTGGGCGCGCGAGCTCATCGACGCCTCGCTTGCGGCCGCAGAAGGGTCCGGCGAGCTCTTCGGCGTGCCGGGCGGAGCCGACCCGGTGCTGCAATCTCAAGGTCTTGCCGTCGCGCCAGACACGAGCGACGGCGCCTACCCATCCGGCCTGAGCGCGATGGCCTCGGCAGCGCACCGGTTGTGGCTCTTGACCGGGCACGCCGCCTACCGCGCGGCCGCGGCAGCCGGCGTCGAGTCGGTGTCGGCGGCTGCGGTGCAGCACCCGGTCTCGCTCGGCGCGGCCCTCGCCGTCGCCACCGCTCTCGATGCGCCAGCACTCCAGCTCGTGGTCGTGACTGACCCCGAGACCGATGCCGCGGCAGCCGCCGTTGGAAGAAGGCACCGGCCGGATGCCGCGGCAGCCGTCGCCCGCACCTGGCACCGCGCGGGTGCCGTCGCCATCGTGGTGACGAGCGCGCAGGCGGAGGCGTTTGCGGCATCCGGTTTCGAGCTATTCGAGGCTCGCACCACCGACCTTGGCGTCGCGACGGCCTACCTGTGCGAAGAGTTTGTCTGTCGCCTGCCGCTCACCTCGGCAGCGGCGCTAGCGCAGTTGCTCAAGTGACCACACGGTGAAAACCACCGTGCCCGCCGACACGACCGAGGAGCCAGCTGGCTGATCGCGCCCAAGCGCAGCAGCGCGCGCACTCGGCGGAGCGCCGTGATGACGATCAGCGCAACAGTGGCAACCGGCAAGACGATCACTGCGACGTGAACCACGAGCGGCTGCGCCGGGAGGCCGCATCGAGGGCCAAAAGTCCCGTCGGGATGGTGCTAACGCACCTGCTTTTTCGCGCTGATCACCCCGGTGTCGAACCCGAGCAAGTGCAGACCGCCGTGGAAGCGGGCGTGCTCGATCTTGATGCAGCGGTCCATCACGACCGTCAAGCCATTGGATTCTCCGTAGATCGCCGCATCCTGATTCCAGATGCCGAGTTGCACCCAGACGGTCTTTGCGCCGACGGCGAGCACCTCGTCAATAACGGTTGGGATGTCGCTGCCCTTTCGGAACACGTCGACGATGTCCGGCACCTCCGGCACCTCCGCGAGGGACTTGTAAGACTTCTGCCCGAGAATCTCGTCGGCCATTGGATTGACGAAGTAGACGCGGTAATCGCTTGACTGCAGCAGGTAGGTGCCGACGAAGTAGCTGGAGCGAGTCGGGTTGGGGGATGCCCCGACGATCGCGATCGACTTCGCGTTGCGCAGAATCGCGAGCCGTTCCTTCGCGCTCGGGCCGATCCACGTGCGTTGCGACTTGAGCTGCTTCGCGAGCGGTGAGTCGGAAGGCAACTCGCACGTGAGTCCGTTGGCGAGTTGCGTGGTTACTGTGTTTGTCGCAGCAGTGTGGTCGGTGGCGTTGCCCATGTCAGTCCTTCAGCGCAGCGGTCAGTGCTTGGTCAAGGTCATAAACGATGTCTTCCGGGTCTTCTATTCCCACGCTGATGCGCACAACGCCGGGCAGCACGCCAGCGTCAACGAGTTGCTGCTCGCTGAGTTGTGCGTGCGTGGTCGATGCCGGGTGGATGACGAGGGTCTTCGCATCGCCGATGTTGGCAAGGTGGCTGGCGAGGTTGACGTTCTCGATGAAGCGCTGACCGGCTTCGCGGCTGCCTCTGGTTGAGGTCGCACGCACTCCGAAGCTGAACACCGATCCAGGCCCCTTTGGCAGGTACTTCAACGCTCGGTCATGGTGCGGATGCCCCGGCAAGCCAGCCCAGTTCACGAACTCGATCCGCGCATCCGCTTCGAGCCACTCCGCGACGATTCGCGCATTGTCGACGTGCGCCTGCATGCGGAACGGCAGCGTCTCGACCCCCTGAGCA
>CAZCOC010000035.1:0-3415 GCA_964500075.1 uncultured Salinibacterium sp. | reverse complement strand
CGATGTCGCGCAGCTGCTCGGCCCGAAGACGCGTCAGAAAGGCGTACTCCCCGAAGTTGCCGTGCCAATTGAGCCCGCCGTAGGTCGGCACCGGTTGGTCGAAGAGCGGAAAGTGCTCGTTCGCCCAGTGGAATCGACCAGACTCCACGACGACCCCACCGAGCGTCGTTCCCGCCCCGCCCAGGAACTTCGTCGCCGAGTGGATGACGACATCGGCCCCCCACTCGATCGGGCGGTTCAGGTACGGGGTGGCGATCGTCGAGTCGATGATGAACGGCAAGTGGTTGGCGTGAGCGACATCGGCAAGGCCCTCGATGTCGGCGATTTCACCGGAGGGGTTCGCGATCGTCTCGGCGTAGATGATCTTGGTCTTGTCGGTGATGGCCGCGGCGTAGTCAGCCGGGTCCGAACTCTTTACGAAGGTCGTCTCAACCCCGAAGCGCCGCAGCGTCACATCGAGTTGGGTGATCGAGCCGCCGTAGAGGTTCGCGCTGGCAACGATGTGATCGCCAGAGCCAACGAGGGAGGCAAAGGTGATGAATTGCGCGCCGAGTCCGCTGGCAGTCGCCACCGCACCGAGGCCGCCTTCGAGGGATGCCACGCGCTCCTCGAAGCTCGCAACAGTCGGATTGGCGAGCCGCGAGTAGATGTTGCCGTACTTCTGGAGCGCGAATCTGGCCGCGGCATCCGCTGTGTCATCAAAGACGAAGGCGCTCGTCTGATAAATCGGGAGCGCTCTCGCGCCGGTGACCGCGTCTGGGATGTTGCCCGCGTGAATCGCGCGGGTGCGAAAGCCCCACTCCCGGTCTGCGTTCGTGTTGTCTGCCATGCTTTTAGGCTACCGACTGGCATGCTGGGGTCGTGACTCTTGCTTCATCAAGCGCGCCTCAACCTACTGAGCGACGTGCGCGAGCGATTGCCCCGGATGTTGCGCGCGGGCTCGTGCTGCTTGGCATCGCCGTTGCCAACGTTGTCTACTTTCTGGTCGATCGGCAGTTCGGTATTCTCTACCGCCCGATCGGTGGGACCGAAGCCGACACGGCAACCAACGTCATCTCGGCGCTCTTCTTCGATAACCGCAGCTTCCCGCTGTTCGCGCTGCTCTTCGGTTACGGAATCACGCAAATCGCACGCCGCGAGTTCGATGCAGGTACGCCATGGCCGCAAGCGCGCACGTTGCTGCTTCGGCGCAATCTCTTCTTGATTCTGTTCGGGGCGGTGCACGGCATCTTCATCTTCTTCGGTGACATCATCGGCACCTATGGACTCCTCGGACTTGCGCTCGTGCTGTTGGTGCGCGCATCGCTTCGAGTGCTTGTCATCGTTGGCAGCGCGGCAGCCGTGGTGTTCGTCTTTTTGGCCTCTGCTGATGGATTGAGCGGGGTGCTCACCGAATCTGGGGTGGTGACGACACTGTTCCCTTCGGTCGCGGCCGACTCGTACCTCGAGGCGACCGGTCTTCGAGCGATCGAATGGGGTGCAACGCTGATCTCGGTACCGTTCGGTGGAATCGCTCTGTTGGCTCCGATGATTGTCGGTCTTGCGGCGGCGCGCTATCGCGTGCTGGAAGAGCCGTGGAAACACCGCCCGCTGCTGGTCCGGGTTGCCGCGATCGGTCTGCCGGTGTCGCTGCTTGGCGCGATTCCCGTCGCCCTCAGCCTGGCGGGAGTCGTTGACTGGGGATTGGGGGGTGACGTCGGCGTCGCTGTGTTGCACGGTGTCAGCGGGCTTGTCGGTGCTGTCGCGTATGTTGCCGTGATCGCTCTCATCGTCGGACGCGAGCGAACACCGTCTGGCGGACCGATAGCGCGGGCATTTGCCGCGCTTGGCAAGCGATCGTTGTCCGGGTATCTTGCCCAATCGGTCGCGTTTCTCTTCGTGTTCGCGCCGTACTTCGGCGGGCTGGGCTTGACCGCTGGCGTCGCTCAGGCGACCATGATTGCAGTCGGAGTTTGGCTCGCAACCCTCGTCGCTGCGAACATTCTCGAAGCCTTCGATCGGCCAGGGCCGGCCGAGTGGTTGCTGCGAAAGCTTGTGTATGGCAAGCAGGTGCGCACCTCGAACTAGTGCGCTCGCGAACGCTTGACGCGGGCGCAAGCCGGGTTCACCTTCAGCGCAGCCGCGGCCATCATCGCCACGTCGGCAACCACCAGTGCGCGGCCAGAAACTCGTATGGCAATTGGATGCCCGTCCAGAGCGGCCAGAAGAAGATGCTGACCGCGACGGCGACACCGAGATACACCCCGACCACACGGAGTCCGCTGACTCGCCGCCAGCTCGGATCGTTCGCCGAGCCAAGAAGAATGCCGATCACGAGCGTCAGGGCCAAGATCAGGTAGGGCTGGAACGCGATTGTGTAGAACTGAAACACCGTGCGGTTCAGGTACAACAGCCACGGTAGGTAGCCGGCTCCGAGCCCCAACAGCACGAGGCCAACCCTCCACTCGCGGAACCGAACGAGCCGATACACCAAGTAGATGGCTGCGGCAGTGGCTGCCCACCAGATCAAGGGGTTGGCGATACCGGTGATCGATGCGCCGCACAGGTTCGCCGTGCATCCGTTCTCGCCGGTTTCGGACCCCAGGTACCACATGCTCGTCGGGCGAATCATCAGCAGCCAGCCAAGGGGATTGGCCTGGTATGGGTGGGGTCTCGTCTCACCAACGTGGTAGCCGTAGACGCTCGACTCGAAATGCCAGAGGCTCTGCAGCGGTAACGGCACCCAGGCGAGCGCGCCCGTCCAGGCGTTGCCCGGCTGCTCGGCCCAGTCTCGGTTGTAGCCGCTGTCGCTGAGGAACCAGCCGGTCCAGCTTGCGAGGTAAACGAGTGCCGCAATCGGCACAATGAGCAGGAAGCTCGTCGGTGCTTGCTTAAAGATTGTGCCGGTCGCCCAGAATCGCACGCCAGCGCGACGCCGGGCGAGCGCATCAACGACGAGCGTGTAGACCGCAAACGCTGCGAGAAAGTAGAGCCCGTTCCACTTGACTGCGGTCGCGGCGCCAAGCGCGACTCCGGCCGCGATCAGCCACGGTCGCCACCACATGGCCGGGCCCCAGTCGCTGGCGCGCCCGCGTTTCTCGCGCCGCGAGATCCACAGCGCCGAGCGGGTCGAACTCCACTGACGGTCGAGCAGAATCGCCCCAAAGCCGAGCAGCACAAAGAACATCAGAAAGTTGTCGAGCAGCGAGATGCGGCTCATGACGATCGCGTTACCGTCAATTGCAAACAGCAGACCCGCGATGGTCGCGAGCAGGGTCGAGCCGAACAGCCTCTTGGCGATGAGCATGATCAGCACGACCGCGATGATGCCGACGATCGCGGTCGAGATGCGCCAGCCAACAGGGTTCTCTGGGCCGAAGGCGAGCATCCCGAGTCCGATGAGCCACTTGCCGAGCGGCGGATGCACGACGAACGA
>CAZCOC010000034.1:0-9821 GCA_964500075.1 uncultured Salinibacterium sp. | reverse complement strand
CGACCCGTGCCATGACTCCGCAGGGAAAGGCGCGAGTTTCCGCGAGCAACGAAACATAGGTCAGGCTAGGCACGCGGCGGTCAGCGTGGCTAAACCACTTGCGCCAGACGCGTTCGTGCTCGGGCAACAAGAATCGCGAGAGAGATCGCCAGCAGCATGTCGCGAGCTTGCGTGCGCTAGCGGTAGCCGGCGCGGATGCCGTGGGCGGCCGGGAAAGTTCTGGGTTTGCTGTAGACAGCGAGCAAGAGGTTCGTGAGAGTTGGGGAACTCCTCACCCGAACCGTGAAAAGCTCCCCCGATGCTCCACGTGGACATGCCAACAGAGGGAACGGTGCGCCAGCTTGCATCACACCGCGGGCCGTTCAGCGTATCGATCTACCTCCCAACGAGCCCGCTACCGAGCGAGTCAGAGTCGGCCAGAATCGAATCGCGAAACGAGGTGGCCGTCGCTGCGGACCAGTGAAGAGACGCCGGAGCCAGCCAAGCCGCCATCGAAGAGCCTAAGGATGCGATCGCGGACCTCGTCCGCAGGCTTCGTTTGTGCTCGCGATCTCACAGAATGCCGTGCGACTGGTTGAAGTCAGTGCGGGAGATGGCGCACACACCGTCCGCGTTGCCGATCTTCACGACGATGCGGCAAGCGCCGTCGGATTGCCATCGATCGGCGGCCGCTCTCCGTCAGGTCGGATTCAGGGCTCCGAGGGACAGAAAGTACGACTCGGTCAGTATTCGAGGGCAGTGGATGCCGCGATCCGCCCGATCGTGTCCGGCACGGGCATCCCGCTCATCGTTGCCGTCACCGAACCCCTCACTGGCATCTACCGCCTGTTTAATAATGACCCCGGCTTCACGGCACAGACCATCGACGGAAACCCCGATCAGGTCAGCTACGAAGACCTTGCTGCGAGCGCCGCAACCATCCTCGATGAGGTCGTGCGGCGCGCGCTGCTATCCGGCGCGCGGGTTCTCGTTGTGCGCGGCGCTGACGATTCGGGAGTCGGGCCAGCTGCCGCAAACGTGCGGTTCGCCGTCTAGCGCCTGGAATTCGGCGTGATCACTGGACTTGAGCGGCTCAGGCAGGTGCGCTCGGATTCGGACTAGCTGCCATCTCGTGGGTCGCTCAAGCCGACGCCTTCCCACCCGAACTCGGAGAACATGGCTCGCGTTCCGTTCCCGGCGGGCGACTGGGCAGCGATACCGACGTGAAGCGGGGTATCGCTAATCTCGCCGAGGGTGAAGTAGCGGGCGAGATCCCAATGGCGGCCGTCGCTTGACGAATGTAGCGCGAACGTTCGGCCCATTCGCGAGATACGCAGATGGATGTCGTCACCGACAAGATATGTGCTGTTTGCATCGTCGGATCGATCTCTCGTAACAACGGTGACGATCCGCGTGCGCCCGACAGGATCGACCTCTGCGCAGATTTTGAACCACGACTGATCATTGAAGTATCCAATAAGCACTCCGGAGTCGAACTTCTCTTGGAAGTCAACCTTCACTTTTGCGCGGAACTGGAAGTCGCCGGTCGCCTCGAACGCGAACACACTGGCGGACATCACCAGACCATCGGTGCTCGGGTCGGCGAACAGGTCATCGCTTGTGTGCGCGGTGAGTGTAATGGTGCCCGGCTCGACCTCATGGACATCCGCGTGATTCTTGCTTCGAGAACTGAGCGGCTTTGGAAGGGCGGCGATACTAACGCTGGTCATGCGGTGACCTCTCGTTTTCGTGATGCGTTCGTCTGGCGTTCGACCGCGGGTGCCCGGTTGACTGCCGCACCACGAGAATTGGCTCCGGCGAGCTGACGGTGTCGTGGGTGATCTCCGTGCCGCTATCTATGAGGCGAGCTACCGCCGCCGCACCCAACTCGCTGAGCGGCATCCGCACGGTCGTAATTGGAGGCCAGGTCGCGTCGGCGTACCAGACGTCGTGCAGAGCGACGATCGAAATGTCTGTTGGCACCCGCAGATCGAGTGCGTGAATCGCCGCCAAGACGCCGAGCGCGGCGTTCAGATTGGCGACGACAAGTGCGGTCGGCAACGAGTCTTGGCTTGCGAGCGCCTCCATCGCGGCACGCCCGTTCGAGCCCGAATAGCCAAAGGCGGTGATCCACCGGCTGTGAATCGGCAGCCCGGCCTCACCAAGCGCCGCCCGAAAACCAGCCTCGCGTCGCTGGCCCGTGGCACTGCTCTGATGTCCCCCGACGAAACCGATTTGGCTGTGACCAAGGCCAACGAGATGATCGACCGCTGTTCGGATGCCACCGGCGTCGTCGAGCACGACCGTGCTCAGCGGTCCGCGATCGATCGAGTTGATCACGATGATCGGCGTCGCTCCAATCGCCATCGACACCAAATCGATGTGCGGCGGCCCATCAGGCAGCTGCAGAATGACGCCATCAATCCGTGCCTCCCCGACCATCTGACGCAACCAGTCGCTTCCGTCAGTCAGTCGCTCGGCGCGAGCGAGCACAATCGCGAGTCCGCGGGATGCCGCTTCATCCTCTGCCCCGCTGGCTAATTCCGCGAATACCGCGCTCGTGACGTCCGGCACGACGAGAGCGATCGTGCGGCTGCGCGAGGTGCGGAGCGCGCGCCCGGCATGATTGGGCACATAAGCAAGATCCCGCGCGGCCGCAACGACACGTTCTCTCGTCGCTGCGGATACCCGCAACGTCGTGTCGCCGGACAGCACTCGAGAGACCGCAGACGCGGAGACCCCCGCGAGTGCGGCGACATCACTGATCTTGACCATTGCCTCGCCTGCACGCCGCTATAGGCGCACGACCTCGTTTGATTCCATCGAGCGGTAGAGCGCGGCAACGAGCTCGATCGTCTTGACGTTGTCACTGACGGCGCTGCGCGGCGTCGAGCCCGTCGCGATCCCATCCAACACCGAGCCCATGGTTCCAATAAATGCGTGCGGAAACCAGCGCAGGGTCACAGGATAAGGCACCCAGCCATCCGTGCCGACCACGGTGCTGGTCACCTCAAGAGTGTCTGGCCGCCCGTTCGGATAGTCGTACATCAGGCCAAGCGTGCCGCGGATCGCCCCGTCAGTTCCTTCGATTCGGAACTCCGCCGTGCTGTCGCCGCCGGGGTTCATGTGGTTCGAATAGACGAGCGCCGAGCTGCCGTTCGCAAACCGGTAGCTGCTTGTCGTTCGGGTCTCGCCGACCGGGTACTGGCCAGGAACTCGCCCGCCGTCGGCGTACACCGAAGTTGGCTCGCCCATGAACCAGCGGACGACATCGTGGTAGTGAATCGAGTGCACCATGATCTCAAGGCGCTCCATGTTCTTGGTCCACTCCCACAGTCTCCAATCCGAGAAGACGTTGAGCGAGAGTGTGAATGAGGTTAGCGTTCCGAGCCAGCCGAGCTCGACCATCCGGTGTGCGGCGGCGATGCCCTCATCGAAGCGCAACTGTTGGTTCACGGCAGCGACGATGCCGGCTTCGGCCGCGAGCGCTGCCAACTCCTTCGCCGTTTCGGGATCTTGTGTGAAGGGCTTCTGCGCGAGAATGTGCTTTCCGGCCGCAACGGCTGCACGGAAGATTGCCGGCTGCTGCGCGACAGGAACGGCGATATCGACCACCTGAACCCGTTCGTCAGCGAGCAACTCCTCAAGGTTCGCGTACACGTGCGGGACACCGTGCCTGACTGCGACGTCGCGAGCGCGGCCCAAGTCCACATCCGTGATCCCGAGCACCTCGAGGCCGGCGAGCTTGTAGGCGGCAAGATGCTGGCCATCGACGATGCCGCCAGCCCCGACCACCGCGATAGGCAACTTATGTGCATCTGGCACGACGAGCCGGCAGTCCTCAGAAATGTCCTTGAAGATGTCGATCATGATTGCGCCCGTGCGGTCGCAGGGTCACGGTACTTCACGGTCTGAAGATGTTCGCAGTACAGCACAATCTGCTCGTCATCGGCCCGGAACACCTCGTAGGAGACCGTGAACAGCCCCATCTCCTCGTACTTGGGCTCCTTGCGCAGGAGCGTGCGCATCGTGTAGATGGTGTCGCCGATGAAGAGCGGCTTGATGAAGCGCAAGCGGTCGTAGCCGTAACTGAAGGTGTTGACGTTGTTGTGGGCCATCAGCCCCATGCCGTAGCCGAAGACGAGGGCGCCAGGCACGATTCGGCGGCCGAACAGCCCTTCGTCGCGCGCGAAGATGTCATCGGCGACGTAGGGATGGAGGTCAACGAGCATGCTGCTGAACATCATCACCTCGCCCTCGGAGATGGTGCGCCGGATCGAACGATCGACCTCACCGACCTCGTAATCTTCGTAGAGCTTGACGTCCTGATTCCAAACCGGGATTGCGTTCCGCGCCACCGGGTCTGAGTTGGGGTTCTTCACTGCGATACCTCCCTGTTCGCGAACTCAGCGCGGATTGCCTCGGTGTGCTCGCCCAGATGCGGAGCCCCCCGGCCGTTCTTGAGCGGATGCCCGTCGAATCGCACCGGCGCGCGAACCGTTTGGATCTCCACCGGGTCACCCCCGCCCGCAGCGGGCCGCGCCACCCGCTGGGTCATATCCAGAGTGACAAAGCCTTCGTGCGCGACGAGGTCGGGAAGAGTCAGCACTGGCGCACACCAGACGTCCGCGGCATCCAGAATCGCCAACCAGTGTCCGGTGGATTGTGTCGCGAGGTGCACTGCGAGCGCACGGGTGATAGCGGTCTGCTCCGACCACCAAGTGTCGGGATCGGTGTACTGCTCAAGCTCGCGCAGCCCGATGAGCGCGCCCAACTCGGTGACCGAGGTCATCGCGATCGCCAAGTAGCCGTCAGCGGTCGGGTAGATTCCGTAGGGTGCCTGCAGGAAGGCGTGCGCGGTGTTTCGCGTGCCGCGCTTGACTAGGACCGACGGGTCGCCGAGGTGGGCGCTGATCAATTCGAACTGCAGATCCAGCATCGACTCGAGCAGGCTGGTGTCGACGCGACCGCCCAGTCCGGTGCGTTCCCGGCGCAAGAGTGCCGCCGTGATGCCGCTCGCGAGGTGAATCGACGAGATGATGTCGGCGAGCGCGACCCCGACCGGAACGGGTGGGTCCTCGTTGCTACCGTTCAGCCACGGCAGCCCGGAGAGTGACTGGGCGAGAAGGTCCTGACCGGGGCGGTCCCTCCACGGACCCACGGTGCCGTACCCGGTGATGCTCGCGTAGACGACCCTCGGGTTGATCGCCTCGACGGCTTCGTAGCCGAGACCCAAGCGCTCCATAATTCCGGGACGGAAGTTTTGGATGATCACGTCAGCCTTCGCGACCAGCGCCAGCACCCCCGCCATGTCGTGCTCGCTTTTGAGGTCGGCGGCGTAGCTCTCTTTGTTGCGGTTGGTGATGTGAAACGACAGGGTGTCGCCGTCTTCAACGATCCCCGCGAAAGCCAGACGTCGACCGATGTCGCCGCCCTGCGGCCGCTCGATCTTGATCACCCGAGCGCCCAGGTCGCCAAGCCGGGTCGCAGCCAGGGGTCCCGCGAGAAACTGACTGAAGTCGAGTACGAGGATGCCGTCGAGCGGTAGCGGGGTGCTCACGAGACATCCAGAGAGTATGCGCGAATCGCGGTGCGGAAGAGGATTTCATCTTGCTGCTCGGTTGTCAGGTGGCCGATGACCTCGCGCTGAGCGCGCCACACCCCGCCGAAATCGCCGGCGAGGACGGATACCGGCCAGTCGCTGCCGAGCATCACGCGCGCCGAGCCGAAACGCTCAACCGCGTGATTGACGTACGGCAGCCAGTCCTGCCAGGTCCACTCGGGGCCGGAGGCGGTGTTGAGACCCGAGAGCTTGACGCTCACGTTGGGCCGGGCGGCGACCTCGGCGAGGAGCGAGGCCCACGGCTCCCAGCCCTTGTTCGCGATGTCCGGCTTGGCGAGATGATCCAGCACGATCGTGAGCTCCGGATGCCTCGCGGCTAGCTCGGCGAGCATCTCAAGGTGCTCAGGCACGACGCTCACAACGTCGAGTGCGAGGCCGCGCCCCGCAAGCAACCGGAGTGAGGCATCGACCGAATCCTGCAGCAGCCACCGCGGGTCGGCGTAGGTGTGATTGAGCACCCGCACACCACGCACTGCTGGCGACACGGCATAGAGCTCGATCGCTGCCGCGGCCTCGGCAGCGCGGTCCAGCGGGGCCCAGGCCACCACGCCACGCACGACCGACACGCTGGCCGCGACCGACAGCATGTAGAACGTATCCTCGTAGGTGTCGGCGGCCTGCACCAGTACGGTCGTCGTAATGCCCGCGGCCGCGACATCCGATGCCACATCCTCTGGGCCAAAGTCCGCGTTCAAGGGCGGGACGGCGCTCAGCCATGCGTAGAGGCGCTCCGAGGGCTTCCACAGGTGCTGGTGGGTGTCGATCATTTGGGCGGGCTCATACAGGTCACTCATTTTTGACTCCCGGCTCGGCGATTCACTAAATAGATGTGTACAAAAGCGATGACGACTTCACCGCGCTGGTTGACAACTTCAACCTGCTCATCGGCGATGCCGAAGAGCTCAGGCTGCTTTGCGTGCTCGCGCAGCGTGACAATCTCGCTGCGCGAGGTGATCGTGTCCCCGATGTGCACCGGGCGAATGAAGCGCACGCGATCGTAGCCGTAGCTCATCGCCTCCTCGTTGATTTCACCGGCGAGCATGCCGACCGCCATTGAGAGGATGAGTGTGCCGTGCGCCATCCGCTGGCCGCCCGGGAGCGACTTGGCGAACTCGGCATCCATGTGGTGGGGGAAGAAGTCGCCAGTCTGGCCGGCGTGCAGCACGATGTCGGCCTCTGTCACTGTGCGACCGTGGCTGCGCCGGGTCGAGCCGAGCACGTACTCCTCGAAGTAAGTCATGCGACGCCCTCCGGCTGCCTCAGATGAAGCTCCGGTAGCCGCTCGATCGCGTCAAGCACGGCGCGGTCGAGGCGGCGGGCGAGGATCGCGTCTCGCACGAGGTGCGACAAGGCCAGCTGGAGGTCTGGCCAGCCAGCAACTCGCGGGCGCACCCACGCGCGCTCGAGGGTTCGGAGGGTGTTGCGGAAGAACCCGTGGGTCGCGGCGTTCGTCGCCGCACTTCGCCAAGCGCGCAAGTTTCCCGGCTGGCCGCCGCCAGCGGTGTACGGCCCACTTTGCGCCTCAGCGCCCGCGAGCGTTGCCGCAACCGCCAGCGCAACTTCCGGATGCTTCGTGCTGGCGGAGACTGCTATTCCCGCTCCGCCGAGAGTCGATCCCGCACTGAGCCCATCGAAGGAAGGAAGGTCGTCGTAGGCCAGCAACCGATCGCGGAAGCCCGGGCGTGAGTAGTTCGTGTACCCGAAGAGTGCAACACCAATGGTGTGGTCGCTCTCGTCGGAGACGAGTGCCTCTGCGACGTCGATTGGATTTGCGTCGGCGCACCAAGCGGGTACAGCACGGCTAAGTTCAGTCATGAACTCGATGACCTCGGCTGCGACGGTTCGATCAAGGAATGGTCCAGGGCCGACAAGGGACGCAGCGAGCGGGGCGCCGCATTGCGCCAAGAGCGTCGCGAAGGTGCTGAAGGCGTCCACCGGCTTGTACGGCCACAGCACGGCACCGGTCTTTGCGTGCTCAAGCACGTCGCTCCAGAAGACTGGCGCTCCGTCTGCGCGATCTGGACGGTACGCGCTCACTTGCGCGGCCGCGTCGAGCCCGAGCGCCCACTGAGCGTCTCGGTAGCGGTACGACTCGTGAGATCGGCCGACGCTCTCCCTGGCAAGTTCATCGATGCCGGGCACCGCGTCGAGTGGGAGTAGCCCGCCGGCCTCGACGGCATCCGGGACGTGCGGGTGATCGATCACCAGGACGTCGAACTCGCGCGCAAAATCGGCGATGTGCTGGTCCCCGAAGGCGAGCAGGGAACGGGCTTCCCACTCGATCGTGACGCCGTGGCGTTCGACGAGCAGCGAGTTAGACGCACGCAGGCCATCGACGCCGCGGGGGTGATCCCAGGTCATTCCCTTGAGCACGATGGGCGTTTCGGTCGACGTCTCTGTCACGAGGCCAACCATATGGTTAATCGATTTACCATGTCAAGCGCCGCCGCTCGATCTAGAGGACGCGGTGACGGTCCCAGACTGCGCGCAGGGACTCGCCGGACAGCAATTCCCCAAGCACAGTCGATTCCGCTACAGCCCTTAGCCGAGCAGCCGAAAGCACCTCCGCCTCCCGCTCGTGCGGAACGACGACAATGCCGTCGTCATCCGCCAGAACCAAGTCGCCGTCCGCGATTCGCACACCGCCAATCGTGACCGTTTCGCGAGTCCCGACGAGCTCCATCCGTCGGCGATAGTCGATCGGGCGATGAGAGCGGGCGAACGCGGGGAATCCGAGCCCCGCGATCTTGCCGGTATCGCGGAGGTTTCCATCGGTCACCGCCCCGACGACCCCCGCACCGATTGCCGCAGCGCTGAACAACTCTCCCCAGAATGCGGACGCGTTACTTTCCCCGGTCGCGAGCACAGCAAGTTCCCCTCGCTGCAGTGAGCTGATGAAGTCGATCGCGGCGCCATACGGATCGTCGGCATTGTCGTCCGAGCTCGGGACAAACCGGGCGGCTGCGGCACGGCCAAACGCGCGGGATCCAGCGACGACCGGGATCAGTCGGTGCTCGAGCACCTGCGCCCGCAGCCCGCACTCGTCCAGTGCGTCACTCAGCATCGCCGTCGTGAGCCGCTCATCGCCCGGCTGCGGTTCGAACGCAGCCATCAGTCGGTGTGGAAGATCTCGGGGAGGTCCTTCCACCACTCCCCTTCTGCACGATCCTCGACTGGACGCTGGAGCGGCTTGCAGACATCCCACCATTCTTGGGTGACGGGGTCGGCCGCCATCGCAGCCATGTCGGCCTCGAAGTCGTTGCCGTCGTACTCCATATAGGCAAAGAGGAGTTCGCCGTATCGATAAATCGAGTAGTTCACGATGTTGCTCGTCGAGATCCGCTCGAGTACTGCAGGCCAGACCGCTGCGTGCAGCGCCTCGTAGCGTTCGACGCTCTCCGGTGGGATGCCAATGACCGATGCGAAGCGTTTCATGCGATTTCTCCTTTAGATGGTTGGTACAACTGCTCTGCAACCCAGCCCATTGCCTCGCGAACGTCACACGCTTCGTGAGCGAAGCGACCACTGTCTGCTGATTGGTTTACGGGACTGTGCGTAACAACATCCTCGGTGACGTCGCCGCCGTGCTCGCGGAGTTGTGCCGCCAAAGGGTGGGAGTGTGCCGAGCCCTGATTCGGTATTACGGTGTCAAACGGCGACCACGCTATACGAACTGGAACTCTCGCAAGGCTGTTGACGTAGTCGAACGGCGAGCGCGCGCGGTATTCCAGCGGCAGATCATCAGGGCGGCCTCCGACCTCGGTTGCGATCAGCTCGGCGAGCCCGACCCCGCCGTCTGGCGAATCCGGTCCGGTGAGATCGCTGCACCACTTGGCAAGATCAACAATTGGATTGGCAGCCCACACGGCGCGCACGCGTTCCGGATGCTGCCCGGCGAAGACGAGCGCTTCAAGGCCGCCCATCGAAAGGCCGCCAGCGCCGATGCTCGTCAGAGCGAACCGGTCGCGCAGCGACTCGCTCACAGTCCAGACCGCGTCGAGATGACCCTTCCAAGCGAGCGAGACGCCGTCGAGCTCACGTCCTCGAGACCGCGGCGCCAGTACAGCAAGTCCGAGCGCTTCCGCACTCGAAGCTGCTCCTGTCAGCGGCCGTGTCAGGTACTCGCCGTCGGTGCCGCCGTGCATGACAAGCTCGGGCCGGGACCCAAACGGGTGAAAGAGCACGACCAAGCCGCGAACATCCCCGCTCGGAACAAACA
>CAZCOC010000033.1:0-9895 GCA_964500075.1 uncultured Salinibacterium sp. | reverse complement strand
GCGTCGGAATCGTCGAGTTGAGGAGTCCCTCGATCTCGGACTCCAGCGCTCCGTCGAAGACCGGGGTCGCAACCTTGGTACCGGGGGAAGCCTTGCGGGCATCCTCTGGAATACCATTTGCCCACTTCGGGCTGCCGTCGATCTGCCAGCCCTGCTTGGCAACCCAGCCGAGGTGCGTTTCGAGCACCTGACCGAAGTTCATGCGGCCGGGAATACCGAGCGGGTTGAGGATGATGTCGACCGGAGTTCCATCAGCCAAGAACGGCATGTCTTCGACCGGCAGGATCTTCGAGATGACGCCCTTATTGCCGTGACGACCGGCGAGCTTGTCACCGGCGGTGATCTTGCGCTTCTGGGCGATGTAGACCACGACGCGCTGGTTCACACCGGAGCCGAGCTCGTCATCGTTGTCAGCATTGAACTCCTTGACCGCGATGATCGTGCCCTCTTCACCGTGCGGCACCTTCAGAGAGGTGTCGCGAACCTCGCGGCTCTTCTCGTTGAAGATCGCGCGCAGCAGGCGCTCCTCGGCACTCAACTCGGTCTCACCCTTCGGCGTGACCTTGCCGACGAGGATGTCGCCAGGGCGAACCTCGGCACCGATTCGGATGATGCCACGCTCGTCAAGGTCGGCGAGCAGCTCTGGGCTCACGTTCGGCAGATCGCGCGTGATCTCTTCCTTGCCGAGCTTGGTGTCACGAGCATCCACTTCGTACTCTTCGATGTGAATCGAGGAGAGAATGTCATCCTTGACCAGATTCTGGCTGAGGATGATGGCGTCTTCGAAGTTGTGACCCTCCCACGGCATGAACGCCACGAGCAGGTTCTTGCCGAGGGCGAGTTCGCCATTCTCGGTCGCTGGCCCGTCAGCCAGCACCTGGCCGACCTCGACCCGGTCGCCGGCGCTCACGATGACGCGGTGGTTGTAGCTCGTGCCCTGGTTCGAGCGATCGAACTTGCGCAAGATGTAGTCCTGCGTTCCGCCTTCGTCAAGCTGCACGGTCACCGAGTCTGCTGAGACCTCAGCGACGACACCGGCCTTGAGCGCGGTGAGCACGTCGCCTGCGTCGATGGCTGCAAAGCCCTCCATGCCGGTTCCGACGAGCGGGCTCTCGCTGCGCAGCAGCGGAACCGCCTGACGCTGCATGTTGGCACCCATGAGTGCGCGGTTTGCATCGTCGTGCTCGAGGAACGGAATGAGCGAAGTCGCGACCGACACCATCTGGCGCGGCGAGACATCCATGTAGCCGATCTGCTCTGTCGGGATGAGGTCAACCTCGCCACCCTTCTTGCGGGCGAGCACGCGTGGCTCGGCGAAGTGGGAATCGCTGGTCAGCGGGGCGTTGGCTTGCGCGACAATGAAGTCGTCTTCTTCGGATGCCGTCAAGTAGTCGATCTTGTCGGTGACCTTGGCACCAACCACACGACGGTACGGGGTCTCGATGAACCCAAAGGCGTTGATGCGTGCGAACGAAGCGAGCGAGCCGATGAGACCGATGTTTGGGCCTTCGGGGGTCTCAATCGGGCACATGCGGCCATAGTGGCTCGGGTGCACGTCCCGCACCTCGACGCCAGCGCGCTCACGGCTCAGCCCGCCAGGGCCGAGCGCTGACAGGCGACGCTTGTGGGTCAGACCCGCGAGCGGGTTGTTCTGATCCATGAACTGGCTCAACTGCGAGGTGCCGAAGAACTCCTTGATCGCCGCGACCACCGGGCGCACGTTGATCAGAGTCTGCGGCGTGATCGCTTCAATGTCCTGCGTGGTCATGCGCTCGCGAACGACACGCTCCATGCGCGAGAGACCAGTGCGAACCTGGTTCTGGATGAGCTCGCCAACGGCGCGAATACGGCGGTTGCCGAAGTGGTCGATGTCGTCGATGTCGAGCCGGACATCCACTTTCTTGCCGTCGCGCACCCCCTTGATGGTTGAGAGCGCGTTGTCGTGCACTGTGACGTAGTTCGACGACGAATCATGCAGCGCGACCATGTACTTGATCGTCGCGATGATGTCGGCGATGGTCAGCACGGACTGCTTGATGTCCTCGTCGATACCGAGCTTGCGGTTGATCTTGTAGCGACCGACCTTCGCGAGGTCATAGCGCTTTGAGTTGAAGTAGAAGTTGTCCAAGAGGGCGCGAGCTGCCTCGGCGGCAACCTGCTCTCCAGGGCGGAGCTTGCGGTAGATGTCCTTGAGCGCCTCATCCTTGGTGAGAATGTTGTCCTTCTCGAGGGTGAGCTCGATCGACGGGAAGCCCTTAAACTCTTCGAGAATCTGCTCGCTGGTGAGGCCGAGCGCCTTCAGGAAGACGGTGACAGACTGCTTGCGCTTGCGGTCGATGCGAACACCGACTTGGTCGCGCTTGTCGATCTCAAACTCGAGCCATGCACCGCGGCTCGGAATGATGCGTGCTGAGAAGATGTCCTTATCGCTGAGCTTCTCCGGGGTGCGGTCAAAGTACACACCGGGCGAGCGCACGAGCTGCGAGACGACGACCCGCTCGGTGCCGTTGATGATGAAGGTGCCCTTTTCGGTCATGAGCGGGAAGTCGCCCATGAACACGGTCTGTGTCTTGATCTCACCCGTGAGGTGGTTCATGAACTCGGCGTTCACGTAGAGCGGGGCGGCAAAAGTCTTGCCGCGCTCCTTGCACTCGTCAATCGTGTACTTCGGCTCTTCGAGCTCAGGTTCCGTGAACGAGAGCTGCATGGTTTCGCCCAGGTCCTCGATCGGGGAGATCTCTTCAAAGATCTCATCGAGACCGCTCCGGGCCGGCAGGTCGGTTCGGCCTGCGGCGAGACCCGCGTCGAGTCGAGTTCGCCATGCGTCGTTTCCAACGAGCCAGTCGAAGCTCTCCGTCTGCAACGCGAGAAGGTCGGGGACCGTCAGCGTGTCAGTGATCTTGGCGAATGACAGTCGCGATGCATTGCGACCATTCTTGGGGGACTTCTTAGATGAACCAGTGGACGCGGTGCGCGCAGCAGCCAAGGAAATAACCTCCGTGGACCGGGAAGGTCCTCATGCCGAAAAATCGGCTCTGGGTAATGAAATGCTCACCAGATCCCATGAAAGATCTGCCCCGCCGCTATACGCGGGGCGCGCCAGCTGTCCACAATATGACGGCATGGGTTGTCTAGGAGCGCAAGGGTCAAGCATAGGACCGTTTGCACACTCGTGGCAAGTTGTTTCTTGACGGATTTCTGCGATTCCGCTATAAGCCGATCGTTTGCGATCTTCAGCGGCCCCGCGAGTGGCACTTCTCTTGCGGCCCGTTGCCTCCCTTAGCCTCCCTTTGCCTCGCCTTGCCCCGCTAAAGCTGTGGCAAAGTCAATCTCGTGAAGCAATCCCCTAGCCGAGTGCTCGCTGTGAGCGGTTTTCGCGCCGTCATCGAGCCGGATCGCTGGGTTCCGGGGGCGTTCACGCTCGTCGTCGACGGCACGCCCCAGTCGCACGTCAACCTCGACGACCCGAGCCAACTGTTCTTCGAGTACATCCAACGAATGGGACACGTCATCGACCAGGTGCGCATGCCAGGTGAACCCATCACAGCCGTGCATCTTGGCGCTGGCGCACTCACGCTTCCGCGCTACATCGAAGCAACCCGGCCGGGATCCCGGCAGCAGGTCGTCGAACTGGAGACCGATCTCGTCGACCTCGTGAGAGCCGAACTGCCGTGGTCACGCCACGCCGCGATCCGGGTGCGCCACGGGGACGCGCGTGAAGTGCTCGGCAAGTTTCCAGTTGGCCTGCGCGGCACCGTCGACCTGCTCGTTGCTGACGTTTTCAGCGGGGCACGAACCCCCGCACATGTCACGAGCATCGAGTTCTATGAAGCCGCGTCCGCACTGCTGTCCGCGGATGGGATGCTGCTCGTGAACGTGGCAGACGGCCCTGGACTCGCCTTTGCGCGCGGGCAGGCTGCCACTCTGTCGGCCGCGCTCGGGCACGTCGCAGCGCTCGCCGAGACGCAAATACTCAAAGGTCGCCGATTCGGCAACGTTGTGCTCGTCGGGTCGGCTCGCCCGCTTCCGTTCGACTGGATGCCACGGCTCCTCGCTGCAGGGCCCCATCCCTCGAAGGTCGTGGCCGGGGCCGAGCTGCGCGAGTTCATCGCTGGCGCCCCGGTTGTGACTGACGCGACCGCTGTGCCATCCCCACCCCCTTCAAAGAACATCTTCCAAGTGCGTCCAGAACACTGAAGCCCCCACTGGCGGGGGTTGGGATGTCGTGGGGTGGCCGAATGCGGTGAGATAGCCGGATGCGCACAACGATCGCAGTGGTTGCCGCCGTAACCCTCCTGACCGTTGGGTTCTCCACCCAGACGGGCGAGCAGCACCCGTACCGATCCCGACGTCAACTCCCACGCAGACGACCGACCCACCGCCGGACCCGCTCACAATTGGCCCAGTGGAACCGGCCGGCGAGCCGGCTGTCATCGCCAGCGGACTCAGAGCTCCGTGGACGATGGTGCGGCTAGCGACGGCGAATTGCTGGGTCTGGAACTGGTCGACGGGACCCTCTTCGCGTACATCGCGACGGGATCCGATAACCGCATCATTGCGTTCGACCTCGTTGGCCGCCCTGGCACCTATCCGTCTCGACACCGCAACGGAGATCCTGACGGGTATTCCGAAAGCAGATACCCACAACGGCAGACGCATCAAGGTCGGGCCGGACGGCATGCTCTACGCCACCGTCGGCGATGCGCAAAACCTCGGCGCCCCGCAGGATCCGGGCAGCCTGAGCGGCAAGATCCTGCGCATGGAACTTGACGGCTCCGTGCCCGCCGACAACGCGTTCCCGGGCTCGTTGGTGCACAGCCTCGGCCACCGCAACCCGCAAGGTATCGCTTGGGATCGCGACGACCAACTGTGGGCCGCCGAGTTCGGCCAGAATACGTGGGACGAGTTCAACATTGTCTACGCCGGCGCCAACTACGGTTGGCCGATCGTCGAGGGCATCGGTTCGGACCCAGCGTTCGTCAATCCTGTGTATCAGTGGCCGACGGAAGCCTGTGGATGCTGACCGACAACACGGGCGGCCGCGGAGACCCGGCCGAGGGGGACGACCGAATTCTGCAGGTCACACTTGTCCCCAGATCGGCGGGCTGAGCGGCCAAGTGTCACGCCTGCGGGTTAGCCTCAAGCCGTGGCTGAGTTGGAGCGAGTGCGAACCTGGGCGAGCGCGCTCATCGCGCTGCATCTGGATGCTTCCTGGAACTTTGAATTCGACCACGCCAAGACTCGAGCCGGCCTGTGCAACTACACAGCGAAGCGCATTTCGGTTTCACGGTACCTCGCCGCGAAGTACGGGGACGACGAGATCCATCAGGTGCTTCTGCACGAGGTGGCGCATGCTATTGCCGGAGTCGGTGCAGGTCACGGGGCGCGATGGAAGGTCGTCGCAGCTGAGCTTGGCTATGAGGGCAAGCGCCTGCACGACGGTGCGATCGCTGGCGAGTTGGCGCCATGGATTGGGTCGTGTCGCGGTGGCCACACCCACTATCGGTATCGCACCCCAACACGTCAGCTCGCCTGTGGCAAGTGCGCCCGGCAGTTCGACCCGGCACACGTGATCGTGTGGACTAGGCGCTGAAGTGCGCGTCGAGCGCGGCGGCCACGTTCTTCCAGTGCCCGAGCATCATGCGGCGCTCCTCGCGATCGGCGAGTTTCTCGTGGTGAATGCCGATTGTCGTTCCGATTGCCGCCTCCTTCACTGACACTTGCAGCGTGGTGTCGTGCGGCCAGTCATCCGGCTGCCAGCTGATGCGCACCCGCACCTGATCGGTGTAACTGCGTACGACACCGTTGACGCCGTCGACGGTTCGAAACTGGGCCCCCTTCTCGGTCGGAAGGACGGCAATGTCTCCGAGCCACAGCGGGAGGCCTTCGCCGATGAGATAGGCCCAGACCGCTGATGGCGGGGCTGGCACGGTCGTGCGCACCCCGAGCTCCCACCCAGCGTCACGCGTCTTGCCCGTTGTTTCCGCGCTGCGCCTATTCACCTCGCGGCCCGCGGCACCGTCGCGTCGATCAGTCATGAGACTGACTATGCCGCACGCAGCGCTACTCGGTGACCTTAACCTCTTTCCAGAACGCAACGTAGTTCGAGTAGTCCTTGCCGACGCGATCGAACGATGCCGGGTACGGCGTCGGGTAGCTCCAGGCGCGATCCTGCAGGAGTTCACTGCCACTCTTGACCGAGAAGTACTGGCACTCGCCCTTCCATGGGCAGGTGTACGGGGTCGGGCTCTTCTCGAGGAGTTCTTGATTCACGCTCGACGGCGGAAAGTACCAGTTGCCCTCGATCTTGATCAGTTCGTCGTTTGGTGCTTCCGCGATGATCGTGTCGCCGATGACTGCCTTCATGAGGATCCTCCGTGTTGGTTGGCCTGACTGTGAGTAGCAACACCCGGCCCAGAGGCTGCATTCCCTCTCGATGAGCCGCAGACTGAGCGCATGCGTGTACTACTGAAACTGGCCCTCGACTGTTCACCGGATGCCGCGTGGCGCGCGATTCGCAGCCCAGAGGTGTTCCGCGCGGTGTCGTGGCCGTTCACGACCTTTGAGTCGCTTGAAGAGAACGGCTTTCCCGCCTTGTGGACGGAGGGCGAGCATCCGGTCGCTGGCAAGGCGTTTGGCCTTGTTCCGGTCGGGACGCAGATTATCGATCTGAGCTTTGACGAGCCTCGACCGGGTGTGCGCGCGGTGATCGACTCTGGGCACGGGGTTTCAGGCGGGCTCGCGGTCGTCACGAAGTGGCACCACACGATGGCGGTTTCGGCGCTCGACGACGGGAGGACGTTGTTTCGCGACCGTCTGCAATTCGAGGCCGGGGCATCCACCCTTGTTCTGTGGCCCGCGTTCTGGGCGTTCTGGCAGTGGCGGGCTTTGCGCTTGACAAGACTCGCGCGGGGGTGGCGCTAAGCGCCTGATCGGATGCATCTGCTATGGTTAGGGCACTTGCGGGGCCATGACGGCCTCCATGCGTCGTAGAACGCTTCCTCTTCTCCCCGGCTGTCGCATCAACAGGATAGCCAGGTTGTAGACACTTTCACGGCGACTCTGTGTCGACAAACTTGTCGACATCGCCCATTTCACATCAAAGGACACCTGTGTCAGTTTCACCCTTCGGCGCGCTCGGCGTGCCAGACAACATCATTGCCGCCCTCACCGCGGGCGGCATCACCGAGCCGTTCCCGATTCAGCTCGATACCCTGCCGGACACTCTCGCCGGGCGCGACGTGCTCGGGCGCGGCAAGACCGGCTCCGGCAAGACGCTCGCCTTCGCCATTCCCATGGTCGCCCGTCTCGCCGGCTCACTCGCCGGTGGTAAGCGGCGCGCCGGGCGTCCGCTCGGTCTCATCCTGGCGCCGACTCGCGAACTCGCAACGCAAATCACTGCTGCCATGGAACCGCTCGCCACCGCTGCGGGGCTCACCGTGACCACGATCTTCGGCGGCGTCTCGCAACAGCGCCAGGTCGCGGCCCTCAAGTCCGGCGTGGACATTGTCGTGGCGTGCCCCGGTCGCCTTGAGGACCTCATGAAGCAGGGCTTCGCACATCTCGATGCTGTCGAGATCACTGTTCTCGACGAGGCCGATCACATGGCCGACCTCGGATTCCTGCCGGTCGTGACCCGCATCATGGATAAGACCCCGCAAGGCGGGCAGCGAATGCTGTTCAGTGCAACCCTCGACAACGGCGTGGACAAGCTCGTTCGCCGCTACCTCCACAATGAGGTGCTGCACTCCGTCGACGAAGCGACGAGCCACGTTGCCGACATGACCCACCACGTGTTCGAGCTCTCTGGCGCGGACGAGAAGAAGCGCATGATCACCGCGCTCGCCTCGGGTACCGGCCGTCGCATCCTGTTCATGCGCACGAAGCACACGGCAAAGAAGCTCGCCAAGCAGCTGACCGAGCAGGGTATTCCGGCGGTCGACCTGCACGGCAACCTCTCGCAACCGGCCCGTGACCGCAACCTCGCCGCGTTCGGCGACGGCAGTGTCCGCGTGCTCGTGGCAACGGATGTCGCGGCGCGCGGCGTTCACGTCGATGACATCAAGCTCGTGATCCACGTCGACCCACCGATGGAGCACAAGGCCTATCTGCACCGCTCAGGCCGCACAGCGCGAGCCGGGGCCGCTGGTGATGTCGTCACCCTCGTGCTGCCAGAGCAGCGTCGCGATACCGCCGATCTGCTGCGGAAAGCTGCGATTCGCGTGCAGCCACAACAGGTCACGAGCGAGTCGACCGCGGTCACAAGCCTGATTGGCGAGGTCGCGCCCCGCGTGGCTGCCGACGCTCTGCCAGAGGTGCTGCGCCGTCAGCCCGAGGGCGGCGGACGCTCGCAGGGCGCAAACGCTCAGCGCAAGCGCGACGCCCAAGCCACGCCCCGTGCGCGGCAGGGCTCGCGTCGCGCCTCATCGTCTGGCGGCTCCGGCACCAGCGGCGGCATCAGCGGCGGCATCCGCGTCGGCCAGGTCGTGCGCAGCAACAACAGCGGCGGCCAGCGCCGCGGCAGGTAACCGCCCCTCAGAAGTCTGCCCTCGGCAGGACGGCCGCTTGTGACCCCGGCGAATTACGGATTCCTAACCGGCCACTGACTCCGCTGTGCCCCTGCGGCGCTTGCCGACGAACATCAACACAAGTCCTACGAGCAGCAACTGACCACCGACAAGAATCCACGAACCAAACTCTGCGCCGGTGAACGCTAGAAGGAAGGCGTTGGAGAGCACCGCTGAAGAGTCGCCCTGAACAAGCGTGACCGTATTGCCCGCCACGGGGAAGCCTCGATAGGAGAGGATAACGGCATTAGCGCCGCCCGTGTCTGTCTCCGTGACAGTGCACTCTGCACCGGCCGGCAGGTCAGTCCAGGTCACCGTCTCACCGTTGCGGAAAGTACGCTCCTCGCCGTCGCGAATTGCGATAGGTCGCATCGTGCCGTTGACGTCAATTTGCAATTCGCAAGACAGTTCGACCGTGAACTCTTTGTTCTGGTTGGAGCCTGCGTCGGTACCGATGACTCGTTTGGTCAGACTGAAGTCAGCGAACTCAAAGGTGTTCGTGACGTTGACCGTTCCGATAGTGGCGTCCGCTCCCAGCTGGAAGACTCCATCTGGAAGCAGCACGTAGTCAGCAGGATCGGGGCTGACAACCGACGCGAGGGCGCCGCCCGGCTCGGTCTCCGTCATCACGCACAACGCAAACGTCGGCAAGAATTCGTACCTCGCCTCGTAGCTGTTTGCGGCATCGAGGGTGCGGAACGGGTCATCTGCGGAGTTTGTCGTGCTCGCCGCATAGGGGATCGGAACACGAATCGTCACTCCGTTGACCACTCGCGTGCAATCGAGCCGCACCTGGAACGGACCCTCCCCGTAGAGCGCTCGCGCTAGATCAGAGCCTGCAAAGAGTTTGCGCACAACAAGGGTCGGGTCCCCAAAGAAGTTGGTGACCGTTACGTCCGATGGGGTTGCCCCGAGCACAAATGGACCCTCGACTCCGACGCCCGCTTCGATAACCGTGCCCGGCCCGTCAGCGCCACCGATTTGAGTCTCGACGATCTCGCACTCGGCGCCCTGCGGCAGACCGGTGTAGTTGGCGAAATACGCGACGGGAAGAGTGTCAGCGGTCAACCAACGCGTGGGCCCATCAGGGATGTCGACGTCGGGGATGGTCACTGTCGTTCCGTTCACATCGCGAGCACAGGTAATGGACACTTCAAACGGACCTTGGCCGTACAAGTCCCTGCCCGGACCAGTAATCACCTTATTGACGTCGATTTCCGCCAGGTCAAAGAAGTTGGTCACCACAACCTGCTGCGGAGCTGCCGCATTGGTGACGGTCACGTTGACGGCAGTACCAACGACTGGCAATGCTGCGCCGACCGCGATTT
>CAZCOC010000032.1:6001-9985 GCA_964500075.1 uncultured Salinibacterium sp. | reverse complement strand
GAAGACGAACGGCGGCGAAGCGAAGCAGTCGTCCTCCGCGAGCTGATGGAGCGCGTGTCAGGGCAGCCCGCGACCATGTGGGGTCCAACAATGGTTGGGTTCGGCACCTACTCCTACCAGACCCGCTCAGGTCAGACCGAGGAGTACTTCGTGGTCGGCTTCTCACCGCGCAAGCCGGCGCTGTCACTGTACGGGCTGGGGAACGCCTATGCCCCAGAAGAGCATCCGCTGCTCGATTCACTCGGCCCGCACACGATGGGCAAGGGCTGTCTCTACGTCAAGAAGCTCGAAGCGATCGATCTCGGGGTGCTCGAGGCGATGATACGAATAGCCGTCGAACGATCATCGGCCGCTAGCTAGCCTGCGCCCTCCTCAACGTGTTGCCCAAGGAGCGTCGTTCAAGCCGGCGTTAGCTCGCGCCTTACCAGCCGAGCGTTCCCGGTTCTCCCTTGAACGGACCGACCACGCGCGAGGTGATCCAGCCGCCGTAGAACCCACCGGCTTGCGGTGTCACGGTCTCACCGTTCACCTCGCACGAATCCATGGCGCCGGGGTAGACGGCGACGTGATCGACCAGTTGCTCAAAGCCGGGGGACGGGCTCGGGTAATACCACGCAGCGCGCTTCGCCGTGGCCTCCGCCGTTCGCAGGCTCAGGTACTTGGCTGCCCCCTTGAACTCGCAAAAACTACTGCCAGCCGCCGGTTCGAGAACACCGGGCGCGAATGCGTCACGCGGTAAATAATAGGCGGGCGGATGACTCGTCTCGAGCACCCGCAACGACCGAGTGGTGTCGGCGATTGTCGTGCCGCCGAGGCGCAGCACGATCCGCTCATCGCTCGGTTCGACGCGAGGCGGGCGGGGATAGTCCCAGACGGATTCCTGCTCTGGGCCGGGAGTTTTTCGTTCGATCGCCATGGCGCCATTGTGCCGATCGAGGCTGTGAAGTCGGCTGTGAAGTGGGCTGTGAAGTGGGCCTACAGGGTCAGCATGAAAAGCGGTGCTATGACGCGAACACGTTGGGCTGAGCCGCGAAGGCGGTCAGCGCGCCGTACTCGATCACACCGCCGAACTTGGGCCGCTTGTACGGCAGCAGCACGAGCAGCGCGGCATTGGCTTTGTGTTCGAGCCGCACTTCGATCGCGTCGGTACGTTCCTTGGCCAGTCGCGTGTTCACGATGAGTGCCGTGCACCGCGAAGTATCGCTCAGCGCGCGCAACTGGCTTTGGGTTGCCGAAAGGATTTGCTCCGTCTCCGGATGCTTCCCAAGACCGGCCAAATCAAGTTCCATTTGCAGAGTTTTGCCCGCAAGGTCAATGAGAATCGCAAAGGGGTCGAACTCGCTCGAACCGGCAAGCGCTGAGCGCGCGATACCCAAGGCTGTGTCAAGGAGACGATCCATGTCCGCTTGGTCGGCCGACGACAGGTTGTCGCGCCATGGATTCATTCTCAAACCGTATCGGCTCCTCAGCTTTTCGTACGACCCCACACGGTTGGCCACCAGGCCATTACCGCATTCGGTGCTGATTCACTGCTGATTCGGTGCTGATTCAGCGAGGCGCAACCGCTGCGAGTCCTGAAAAGCCTTAGCGAGTCCCAAACAGGCTGACGAGTGCGGCGGTCAACGCGGCACGAGCTTGATCGCTCGTCAGCCTCGATACCCCGTCACCAGATTGTGGGCCGTAGTCGCCGAAGTCGGCGTGATTGAAGCCGTCGATCTCAACGAACTTCGTCGCGGCGCCAAGCAACACCGCTCCGCTTTGGATCTTCTCGGGAGTCGAGAGTCCATCTTCGCTCCCGCTAATCGAGAGCACCGTCAGTTGGGAGTTGCTGAGGTCGTTTGCGCAGAAGCTACCAAACAAGACAAGACCCGCGACATCCGCTTCTCCGGCAATCTGGCAGGCACGTGCTCCGCCAAGCGAGTGCCCACCGACGAACCAAGTCTCAACCTCCTGAGCATCCGAGGTGAAGGTTTCGAGCGGTCGTTGATCAAGGATGGCCAAGTTGAGAGTCGGTTTCGTGATGACGATTGTCACTCCACTCTCTTCGACGATTCCCGTGAGCTTAAACAGGTAGGCGTAGGGGTCGACCTTTGCCCCTGGAATGAACACCAGACCTTCACCGCTTGGCGCGCCAGTCGGGATAATCACGATCGAGCGGTCGGTCGAGGTGATCGAGACGGCCGGGTTCTGCCACGCACTGATCGCCGCAGCGCGATCGCCGCGCATCACGATGCTCGCGTAGAACAGCAGACCAACGGCGAGCATGAGCACCACGGTTAGCACGATCGCCAGGGTGCGTGTCAGAATTTTCGTCAAGCGCTTCATGTGTCCATTGTGCACTTGCGGTTCAGCAATGCACCGATCGCGATTGACCGAATTCGCATGAACGAACTCGAAGGGACGCGTCGATGTCGAGTCGCACTGCTAGCTACAGCGTGAATGCGCGAGCGGAAGTCACGCCCGAGCGTGCCTATGAACTGTCAGGCCCGCTTGACCCGACCATGTTTTACCCGGGGCTCGGGCCGTTGCCGGCCGTTGTGGCCTGTCAAAACCAGACGGGCAGTTGGGACACCCTCGGTCGCACCCGCACCCTGATGCTTTCTGACGGTGGCCGCGTCGTCGAGACGATAACGGATGCCACATCGCCGGACGTATTCGCCTACGAACTCACTGACTTCCAGAAGCTGTTCGGTCGCCTCGTGTCTGGCGCGCGCGCAGAATGGCGGTTCGAGCGCGAGGCGGGCGGCACGAGCATCCGCTGGACCTACACCTTCTTTGCGCTTCCGGGTCGAACCGGGATCGTGCGCGCAATCGTCAAGCTGTTCTGGGCGCCATACATGCGGCAGGTTCTGCCAACGATCGCACGCGAGGTTGAGCGGCTCGCCCGGTCGGTCGCCCGGTCGGTCGCCTGACGCTCGCTGACGCTCGCTGACGCTTGCTGACGCTCGCTGGGGCCGCACGGCGCCCAGCAATCAGCCCCCAGGGAAATCAGCGCCCAGCACTCAGCGCCCAGCAATCAGCGCGATGTACTGGCAACGTCGGATGTGAAGGCCTGCACCCTGGCAAGCAGTCCTTCAGTTCGGGTTGCGAGCAACTCCTCGCGTGATGGCTGCGGAGACGAACTCGGCGGAAGAATGCGAATGAGATGCGAGCAGGCCAGGTCGTCGCAAATGTAGGTGCCGACCGTGTTGCCGTCGCGACCGGCTTGGCCCGCGCGCGGCGCTGAGAACAGCGTGACCTGATCCGAGGGCTGCGATATTCGACACAGCGAACACATTGCCGAGATGCCATTCTGCAGCGAGAACTCGGATGCACGCAGCACGATGCCGACCGCGGAATCTCCGCTCCAGTGCACGAGAAAGCCGCGCTGGTGTGCGCTCGAATCTCGCCAACCGAGATACTCGCGGTCCTCCCACAACACATCGTGCAGGCCAGGAAGCGGAATGCGCTCGATCTCGCCAAGAGTCGTGTTCACGAAGCTCGCGCGAATCAGCTCCTGGCTCATCGGCTTCACGATTCCAGCGTACCGGCGCGTGTCGACGTCGAGCGCAGGATAGGACCACAACGAGTGTGAAGTCCCCGCGTGTGCGGCGCGCGAGGTCGACGGCACCGTTCTGGGCCTCGACGTCGAAGTCAACGACATGGGAATGCTCCAGCTGAGTTTGTGCACCGGCGGCAACGTTCTCACGTACGAGAAGCACGGCCAAGTACCAGCGAGCTTCACGATTCTGGATTTTGCGGCGACAACATCGACGCGGCGGGCACCACGCTGAGTGTGCTGAGCAATTGAGCCAACCGGATTCCTCGAACTCCAAACTGCTTGCGCTTCTCGCCGCTGATCGCGTTGCAGCCGATTTCACTGTCGATGGCGTCAACCCGCTGTTGCGGCGGATGCCGCGTCTTGGAGCGGCCGGCGCGTTTCAACTCCGGCTCAGTGACACCTTCGGCAACCCGCTCGTTGACTGGCGGCCATACTCGGCCGTC
>CAZCOC010000032.1:0-5901 GCA_964500075.1 uncultured Salinibacterium sp. | reverse complement strand
TGGCGTGAAGAACGTACTCGGAGTCGGCGGAGCATCTACGACAAAGAGGCGATGATGGCCGAGATCCTGCCGGAGGTACGAGAACTCGTCGAGACGGGGATGCTTTGTGTCGAGTCAACGACACTCACTGGTCGCGCTCACGTACCTCCCACCTGACACAAAGCTGCGCTTGCGACTATTGCACCATGATTCGCGCGCGCTCCGTCTTGAGCGTCGTCGCGGCACTGTACCTGACCACGCTGGTCTGCCTGGCGTTCGTCCCGCGTGGCGACACGGTCATCCCGTCCGAGGTATCCGCAGGTTTTCAGTTTGCGCTTGCTTCGGTTCTCCTGGTGCTGTTGCTCGGACGGAGACGATGGTGGGTGGCGCTCGGTTTCGCGGTGCTGGGATCGAGCTGGATCGAAGCAGCGCAATCGGTGTGGATGCCGCCGGGCTATGCGCTTATGACGGACGTCATCGCTGGCACAATTGGGGCAACGGTCGGGGCGCTCGTGACCCTCGCGGCCGTGCGGATCTCGCGTCATCCGATTGCCCCGTCGGCGGTTGCCAAACCGGAAACCTCCGAGCGTAAGCAAGTCCGAACCTAAGCAAGTCCGAACCTAAGCAAGTCCGAACCTAAGCAAGAGAGGGATCATGAGTATCTTCGACCGAATCTTCGGAAATCAAACCCCCGAGCCTGCGGCCCGATCGAGAGCAGGGCATCCGGCTCGCAGCGAGGACGAAATCGCTGTTGAGCGCTACCGATACCTGCTTCGCACCGCTCCTGGCGAGACGATCGAGCAGGTGCACGCCGAGGCATTTGCGAAGCTCACCGAAGAACAACGGACGCTGCTGTTCACCGAGCTCACCGAGAACGCACCAGCGGGTGAGGCACCGCGGTCGGCCGCACCGGCAGCGCTGGCAACCGCAGCGACTCGCGCAGAATTGCGCCAGCCTGGCACGATGGAGCGCACGTTCCAAGGGCCAAGCTTCGTCTCGATGATGGGGGCTTCGCTCCTCGGTACAGTGGCAGGCTACGTGGTCGCGTCCGCGCTGGTGAGCACATTCCTCCCTGACGCCGGAGCCGGGTCCTCTGCCGACACTGCAGCAGCTGACGACCCAAGCGCAGATGCCGGAACCGATGCCGGTGCCGACACGGGATCTGGCGACTTTGGTGCGGATGCCGGTGGCGATTTTGGCGGCGATTTTGGCGGCGATTTCGGGTTCTAGGCCGATCTCGCTCAGTCGCGTTCACACCCGTCCAGTAGGTTGAACGCATGGCCTCCGCTTTGCCGACAGTGTCGATCGTCATCCCCGCGTACAACGAGGAAGACATCATTCGGTCATGCGTACTTGCCGCGCTTCACCAGACCGTCGCGGCATCCGAAATCATTGTCGTAGACAATAAGTCAACGGATTCAACGGCGGCGATCGTGGCAGCGCTCCAGAGCACATATCCGGACGCCCCACTGAAGTACTTTCGCCAGGATGGGGAGCAAGGGCTTGTTCCAACCCGCAACTTCGGTTTGGATCGAGCGCAAGGCGATGTGATCGGTCGAATTGACGCTGACTCGGTGCTTGAGCCCAACTGGGTCGAGGCCGTGCAAGTCGCGTTCAGCGATCCGGATGTCGCGGCATCCACCGGGCCAGTCATCTACTACGACATGCCGCTTCGTCGTATCGGCCACAAGGCCGATGACACGATGCGCCGGGCAATGATCACGATCGCTCGGGAGTATCGCTTGCTGTTCGGCAGCAACATGGCTCTGCGGGCAAGCGCGTGGCGAGAAATTCGAGGCGAGGTGTGCCGCGACTACGACGATGACTTTCACGAAGACATCGACCTATCGATCCACCTGCACGAGGCTGGGCTGAAGGTTGTTTACTCATCGAACATGGTCGCCGGGATGTCGATGCGCCGGATTGATGATTCTCCCCGCGAGTATTACAACTACATGATGCGTTTCGAGCGCACCTATCAGAGCCACAACGTGCGCAACATCGTACTGCGCGCCCCGATGTGGCTCTTCATGTCCGCCTATCCAGCGCTCAAGGCAGTTCGCAAGAATCAAGCGCGCACCGCCCGCTTGCTGACGCGGCGCACCGAGTCAGAGCTTCGCTGATTTCGGTAGACGATGAGCCGAGCCCGCTTGTCCAGTTGACGGGGCTACACTGGCTCCAAACACGGGAGTCCGGTGTGCCGGGCTGAGAGGGAGCGATCCACGCTTCGACCGTCGAACCTGATCTGGATAATGCCAGCGCAGGGAGGAGATTCTCATGGCGACAATGATCGACCTGCCGGTAGTCGACCAACACGGCAAGCGCAGGCCCCAATCGCGCTGGCGAGTCATTGACATCGTCGTTGCGAGCGTGATCGCGGTCGCTGTCGGATTGGTCTACTTTTCGTGGAACCTGATCTACAGCCCGGCGAGCGCGCCACTTCAAGCTGCACTGCCTGGGCTCCAGGCTCTCGTCTTTGGAGTCTGGTTGATTGGCGGAGTACTCGGTGGACTCGTCATCCGAAAGCCGGGAGCCGCCCTGTACGTGTCACTCGTGGCTGCAACCGTCTCAGCGCTGCTCGGCTCGCAATGGGGGCTACTCACGCTCGAATCCGGGCTCGTTCAGGGGCTCGGTGCCGAGTTGGTCTTCCTCGCGTTCGCATATTCGAACTGGCGGCCGATCGTCGCGCTGCTCGCCGGGGCCGCATCAGGCCTCGCGCTGGGCATCAACGACCTTGTGCTGTGGTTCCCGGGGGCCACGCCCGTCTTCGCAGTCATCTACACGAGCTCGGCGATCATCTCCGGTGCAGTGATCGCTGGACTTGGATCGTGGTTCCTCGTGCGTGCTCTCGCGGCGACCGGTGCGCTCAGTCGATTCGCGTCTGGTCGGCAAACCACGGTCGACGGCTGAGCGAGCACGCTGTGTCCGTCGGTCCAGTTGGCGTGCGTATCGACGCACGCGCGTGGGGATGGCGTCATGCTGGGCGATCAGACTGGGCGCTGCGTGGCATCAACCTGACAGTGTTGCCCGGGGAGCGCGTGCTGCTGCTTGGTGCATCCGGAGCCGGCAAGTCGACACTGCTGCATGCGCTTGCCGGGGTCCTCGGTGGTGATGATGACGGCGAAGTCGATGGTGAACTCCTCGTTGATGGTCGGGTACCTGAGCGCGCGCGCGGTCGAGTCGGCCTCGTGCTGCAAGACCCTGACGCACAAGTGATCCTTGCCCGCGTCGGTGACGACGTTGCGTTCGGCTGTGAGAACCTCGGGGTACCAAGAGCGCAGATATGGCTTCGGGTTCGGGGCGCGCTCAAGGCGGTCGGACTCGATCTCCCCCTCGACCACCCGACCACTTCGCTCTCCGGAGGGCAGAAACAACGACTGGCACTGGCAGGCGTTCTTGCGATGCAGCCGGGGTTGTTGCTGCTTGATGAACCGACCGCCAATCTCGATCTGGACGGCGTTGGTGAAGTTCGCGCGGCGGTCGGAGCGGTCGTCGCAGACACCGGTGCGACGCTCGTGGTGATCGAGCATCGGGTTTCGATCTGGCGTGATCTTGTGGATCGCATCATCGTGCTCGCACCCGGCGGAGCAGTACTGGCCGACGGCCCGCCTGATCGTGTCATCGCGGAGCATGGCAAGGCTCTCGCGGCATCCGGAGTGTGGGTACCGGGGTTGCCGCCAGCGAAGCCGGTGCGACGGCCGACATCGAACGCCACCGCGCTGCTGACCACCGAGGCACTGCTCACTGGGCGCAACGCGCGCGCCATCGGCGACACACCCATCAAGCTTGAGCTGCGACGTGGACGCGCGCTCGCGATCACTGGACCAAACGGCTCAGGAAAATCCACGCTGGCGCTCACGCTCGGAGGTCTCTTGCCACCGGTCGCCGGAACGGTGAGTGCGGCAGGGTTGGCGAACGGGGCTGCAGACGAGCCGATCTCGTGGAAATCCAAGGAGCTGCTCACCAGAATCGGTACCGTCTTTCAGGATCCTGAGCACCAGTTTGTTGCGGCAACGGTTCGCGACGAACTGGCCGTCGGCCCTCGCGCCCTCGGACTCGCCGAGGAGGAGATCGAGCACCGCATCGCCGAACTTGCCGCACGACTGAGGCTGGACGCGCTGCTCGCCGCCAACCCCTTCACGCTCTCCGGTGGCGAGAAACGTCGCCTCTCGGTCGCAACGGTTCTTGCTACCCGGCCGCCGCTCGTTATTCTCGACGAGCCGACCTTCGGGCAGGACTCGCGCACCTGGCGGGAGCTCGTGGCGTTGTTGGCGGAACTCCTTGACGACGGAACTTCGATTGTCGCGATCACCCACGACCGCGAGTTCATCGCCGCGATCGCAGATCGAGAACTTCGGCTCGGGGCATCACCGCCAGTGCGGCGTGCGCAGATCGAGGCAGCGAGATGAGCACGCTCACCCGCCTCAGCGGCCGGCCGGCCGTGTATCGACTGAATCCGGTCTCCAAACTTGCCGCATCCGCCATCATCAGTGTCACCCTCGTTCTCTCGATCGATTGGGTTTCAGCAGGCGTCGCGCTCGGGCTTCAACTTGTGCTCTTCTGCTGGGCGGGGATCGGCCTCAGACAGTTTGTTCGTCGAACGATGCCGATCTGGATCGCCGCGTTCCTCGGCGGCTTCACGATCCTGCTTTACGGGCGCGCAACGGGCGAGACGTATTTCCAGTTCTTGCTCATCCACATCAGCGACGGTTCGATTGAGCTTGCGATCGCGACAACCCTGCGCATGCTCGCAATTGCCCTGCCAGCCGTCGTGTTGTTTATGAGCATCGACCCAACCGATCTCGCAGACGGGCTCGCCCAGATTGTGCGATTACCGGCCCGGTTCGTGCTTGGCGCGCTCGCCGGCTTGCGCTTGGTTGGACTGTTTGCCGAGGATTGGCGGTCGCTGGAACTCGCGCGCCGAGCCAGAGGCATCGCCGACCACGGTCGTATCCGGCGATTCTGGGGGCAGGCGTTCGCACTGCTCGTGCTCTCGATCAGGCGTGGAGTGAAGCTTTCGACAGCGATGGAGGCCCGCGGTTTTGGCACCCCGATTCGGCGCACCTGGGCGCGCGAGTCGAGGTTGCGTTCAGCCGACGGCGTGCTCGTCGCGCTTGCCGTCGTGATCTCGGCCACGGCCGTGACGGTCTCTGTTCTTACTGGCAACTGGAACTTCATTGCCGTCCAATCCTGAGGCACGCATTGAACTAGCCAGTGGCAGCCGGATCCGGGACGCTATTCTTCAGGCGGCCGGAAACCGACGTGCTGTCACCCTCATCGACGGTCGCTCCGGTTCGGGAAAGTCGATGGTTGCGCGCGAACTGCTTGCCAGTTGGCCGGATGCGCAACTTGTGCGCCTCGATGATGTCTACCCCGGCTGGGCAGGACTTGAGCAGGCAAGTCGGCAGGTTGCCGAGCGAATGCTTGCGGCATCAGACCCTGCATGGCAGCGCTGGGACTGGGTACTCGGGCTCGCCGCTGAGTGGGTTCCATTGGATGCGACACGACCGTTGATCGTCGAGGGAGTCGGTGCCTTGAGCCGTGAGAATCGGCGCCGTGCGAGTTACGGAATCTGGCTCGAGCTCGATGCCGCGACGCGCAAGTTGCGCGCGTTCGAGCGCGACGGTGAGCAGTACGAGTTGCACTGGGACGACTGGGCCGCCCAAGAGGAGCGGTTCATCGCCAGGGAGCACCCGCAGACGCTCGCCGATCTCGTGATCGAGGAACGGGTCAAGCACTGACGCCGATGCAATCGAAGGCGGCCGCGCTTCCGCGTAGCCTTGAGCGCATGACCTCCCCGTTCATTTCTGTCTCCGCGTTGGCCGAGCGACAGGGTGCGGCAAACCCGCCCGCTGTGCTCGATGCAAGCCTCATCCTCCACCCGGCCACCTTCGACGGCGACTACCGCAGAGAGTCCGGTCG
>CAZCOC010000031.1:0-10038 GCA_964500075.1 uncultured Salinibacterium sp. | reverse complement strand
CGGGGCCAGCAAAATGCGAACGACAGTGATGATGTTGGCCACGTTGCCGCTACTTGCTTTGGTGTCGCCACGGCTCGTGACGCGGCCCTTCATGGACTCTTTGACAACGTCCGCCCGCTGCGAGTAACTGGATCGCTTGACCGACTGCGCCTCGCCGCCCGACTGCGCCTCGCTATCTGACTCAGAGGTCACGCCGTCACTCCCGATCAGTCAGGCCCCAGGCATCCTCATCTGAAGTGCCATCAACGACATCGTATCCGCTGAGGTCATCGCCGCCGCCGCGCAAGCGTTCGAGTACAGCGGGCAGCTGCTCGGCGCTCACGAGCACGTCGCGCGCCTTGGAGCCCTCCGACGGACCGACGATCTCGCGCGACTCGAGTAGATCCATCAGGCGCCCGGCTTTGGCAAAGCCGACCCGCAGCTTGCGCTGCAACATCGAGGTCGAGCCGAACTGCGTGCTCACAACCAGTTCAGCAGCCGCGAGCAAGAGTTCGAGATCGTCGCCAATGTCGGCGTCGATTTCTTTGCGCTGGGCGATCACCGTCACATCCTCGCGATATTCAGGCCGGGCCTGCGCAATGACGTGCTGAACGACCGCATGCACTTCGCTCTCGGTCACCCAAGCGCCCTGAACACGAATCGACTTGGATGCCCCCATCGGCAAGAAAAGCGCGTCGCCCTGCCCGATGAGCTTGTCCGCGCCCGGCTGATCCAGGATGACGCGACTGTCGGTCATGCTCGACACCGCGAACGCGAGCCGGGATGGCACGTTGGCCTTGATCAGGCCGGTCACAACATCGACCGATGGGCGCTGAGTCGCGAGCACGAGATGGATTCCGGATGCTCGTGCGAGCTGTGTGATGCGCACGATCGAGTCCTCGACGTCGCGTGGAGCGATCATCATGAGGTCAGCGAGCTCATCGACAACGACTAAGAGGTACGGGTACGGGCTGAGCTTGCGCTCACTGCCGACCGGCAACACGATCTCGCCGGCCACCACTGCGCGATTGAAGTCGTCGATGTGGCGGAAGCCGAACGACGCGAGGTCGTCGTAGCGCATGTCCATCTCTTTGACGACCCACGCGAGCGCCTCGGCGGCCTTCTTCGGGTTCGTGATAATGGGCGTGATGAGGTGCGGCACGCCTGCATAAATCGAGAGTTCGACTCGCTTGGGGTCGATGAGCACCATGCGCACTTCGGCGGGCTTGGCGCGCATCAAGATCGACGTGATCATCGAGTTCACGAAGCTCGACTTTCCGGAACCGGTCGACCCGGCAACGAGCAAGTGGGGCATTTTCGCGAGGTTCGCAACGACAAACCCGCCCTCGACATCCTTGCCAAGCCCAATCGTCATCGGATGCTCGGAGCGGCTCGACGCGCTCGAACGCAAGACATCGCCAAGCGTCACGATCTCGCGATCCTTGTTCGGAATCTCGACCCCGATCGCGCTCTTGCCCGGGATCGGAGAGAGAATGTTGACTTCGTTGCTTGCCACGGCGTAGCTGATGTTCCGAGCGAGAGCGGTAACGCGCTCGACCTTAATGCCGGGGCCGAGTTCGAGCTCGTAGCGCGTGACGGATGGCCCTCGGCTGAAGCCGGTGACGGTGGCATCCACTTGGAACTGCTTCAGCACCTCTGTTATGGCGGCGATCACCTCGTCGGTCGCGGCGCTGTGTGTCTTGGGCGGCGTACCGTGCGTCAACAGCGTCGCCGCAGGAAGGCGGTATGTGGCACTCGAGGACGTGGCTGACCGTTTCGGCGCATCGAACTCGCCGGCCGTGCCGCGCTCACTTGCCGTCACGAGGAACCCTGGCAGGACGCCAGCCCCATCATCACGAAGCCCGGTTGCTCCGGTCTCGACTTCGCCGGTGAAGCGTTTGACGGCGTCTTCGGCGCGCAACAGGTCTTCGAGCAACTCGATTCCGAAGGCGCCCGCGGTATCGGTGCTGGTTGACGAACCAGCGGCAATCACTTCAGTCAGCTCAATCGGTCCGGTCGGCACGTCACGCGAGACGACCGGGCTGTCGAATGCTGAATCGCCGGACTGCGCAACTTTATTGCGTCGCCACCATGGTATCGAGGCTGGGTCCTCGTCCAAACCGAGATCACTCAACGAGCCGAACTCAAGCGAGTCGTTGGCGGCAGCGCGACTTGCCGCGCGCTCCTCGTCAGAAGGCAGTTGAGCCCCGAAGAGGTAGGCGTAGAGCTCACGCAAGCGCGAGCCGAGCCGGTTCGGCGGAGTCTTGGTGATGATGAAGAGGGATAGCACCGATAAGAGGATGATCACGGGCGTAGCCAAGGCAGTCGTGCCAACGTAGATCAGCGGTCCAGCGAGGACCCAACCGACGATGCCCCCGGCGAGCGCTAGCGCCTCCACTCCCTCGGTCGGAGACGGTTCACCACCGAAAATGTGGCACAAGCCACTAATCGTGGCAATCAGGAGGGTGACGCCGATGCCGATACGAGTGTTGTCATGCACGCTCGACGGATGCCGGAACAGCCAGATCGCGAACAGCAGCATGATGACCGGGAGGGCGAACGCGACGCGACCGAATAGTCCGCCAAACGTATAAGCGTCGAGTGCGATCGCCACCGGATCCGCCGGGTTGAACCACTCGACCACGGCACCAATCACCGCGAGGATGAAGATTAGGAACGGAACTCCGTCGCGCCGCTGGTCCTGCTCAAGACTCTCTTTGCCAAGCACCCGAAAGGCACCGCCGGTCGCGTGGGCCAGGCCCATCCAGGCTTTGGTGAACAACCCCGGCTCCTCGATGACCACCTGCTTGGCACGCGGCATCCGCTTCGTTGGCTGATTGCCGCGACCACGAGCGGTGGACGTGCGTGCGCGCGACGTAGACCTCGTGCTCGTTGCCATGCGCTCAAAGTTACCTGCGGTGCCCGCCACCGCTCAGGAGCGACACAGGAGCAACACACGAGAAACATACAAGCAAAGAGCTTCTCGAAGGTAGATTCGATGCGCCGTTCTCTACATGCAGACGGCACTTGGCGGGTGATTGCTCGGGCGACCAAGGGCCAAGTCAGACGTAAGCAACCCGATGAGCACGATTTTCTCGTTATCGATGGAATCCGAAGAACCCGCTACCGGAACATCAAAGAACAGATTCGCTGGTGAACCGTAGACAGCGTAACGATCTCTGAGGGCTGACGTGCTCACGACGGCGATTCCCGGGTAGGCGGCGATGAGTTCGGCGCGCGAGGATCCGACTTGGATGCCCTCGACCGTGCGGGGTCCCGAGGCATAGACGTGCACGAAATCAAACACGTCACCCGGAAGGGATCCCGATTCGAAGGCAGGCCGCAGACGACCATCCCCCCCGATCAGAGCGCCTTGTTCGGGAAAGTTCGCCTGCCAGAGGGTGATCGGTACGCCATCCCCGCAGTCTTCTGCCCTTGACGCGAAGATGGAGAGTGTCGGATCCAGGGATGTCAGGACCGTGCCGACAGAAACCGGCCCGAGCCCTCCGTGGCTGATGATCAATTCGGCAAGCTCGGGCTTCGCGGCGACCGTCGGTAGGGGATCCGGGGTCGGGATCGGGGAACTCGGAGCAGGCGAGCTCGACGCCGCGGAACTCGGGCTCGGCGTCGGATCCACTGCTGTGCCACCAGAACCAGGTGCGCAACCGGCCAGCAATACCACCACCACAACTGCCGCCACGTAAGCCCTCATGCGGAAAGTAAACCACGACGATTCGCTCAAAGCTACGCCTCGATCGAATCGGCGCCCTCTGGGAGCCCAATGACTATGGCTGGTCGAACGTTACCGCCGAGGCCCCGCTCATACGTTGCCCTCACAGGAGCTGGGAGGGTGATAACCTCGCGTCACTGAGTTCGCTGTAAAAATGCGGATGCTCGCTACCTCATCGGTGTCCACAAAACCGATTCCCTCGGGCCCTTTAACATCAAAGGCCAAGTTCGCCGGCGCACCGAACAGAGCGTAGGTGTCATTGCCGTATCCAGCGCTCACCACGGCAATGCCTGGGTACGCAGCGATGAGTTCGGCCCGCGAGGATCCGACTTGGATGCCCTTGTCGGTGCGGGGTCCTGGCGAAAAGATCGCCACGTAATCGAAACCACCGTCCTGAACTCCAGCATCAAAGTCTGGCACGAGGTTGCCCTCGGAAAGCCTTGGGAGGGGGTAGTTCGACTTCCACACCGTTTCGATCACTCCATCGCCGAAGTCACACGCCGATGACACAAAGATCGAGACGGTCGGGTCGAGCGTCGACAGAATTGTGCCGATAGTAACCGGCCCGAGGCCCTTCCTGCACACTGGATCGCGATGAGTCCGTTTATCGAGGACGAGGCGGAGTCCAGTTTCGGCTAGGCGCTCACGCGCGACCAGACGATCCCAGCGAGGTCTCGGGCGTCGTCCCCCGTGGTAAAGACGGCAACCCACAGTCCCCCGATCGTGGCAAACGCGTGCGTCTCCGTGAAGATGAACGTGTCGAGTGAGCCAAACGTCCAATAGGTCACCGCGGGATCACCGTCGGCGGTGTAAAAGTTCAGCCGTGCCTCCACGGCGGCCCGAGTGCCAGCATCGACGACCATCACAGAGACCACAATGCCGTCGTCCGTTCCCGGGAGCACCCATGTACAATCCAGGGCACCGGCCGGCATGAGCGCAAGGATGTCCAGATCTGTCGTTCCTCCGCCTCCGGCGCGAGTTGGCTCGCGGATTGCCGCCGCGCCGAGAGAGGAATCCAGTTCGGCGCGGGTGAGAAGTTCATCGCAGGTCAGGGCGAACGGATCGGCGGGCTTGGCGACTGCGGTGTCCGTTGGTTCGGGGGAATCCGTGGCGCGTGAAGAGGGGGTGGGACTCGGTGCGGGTGTTGTCGACGTCGCCGCTGGACTTCCTGAGGCGCATCCGGTGATGAGGGCGGCCGCGATGAGGGCGGTGGCGAGTGGGAGCAAGCGGGGCATGGTCATTCTTTCGTGAGTCAAAGTATCGACGTTCGAGCGACCGGAATTGGTTGACATTATGCCTGAACTTGGGCCTCAGTGCTAGAAGAGCGGGCCGCGTGCGCGACATCGACAGCTGCACCCGTTGCGCCTCGTTTTCGCCGGCGGCGGCTTCAGACCCCTCCTACGCTCTGGCCTGCGATGAGCCCGTCAAGCTCTGGTTTCGTGGCTACCGTCGGCACCGGAGTTGGGGTCCCAGTTGCCGCCGGGGCCCTGGACGCGGTAGGACTACTCGGGGTCGGCGTTGGATCGAATGCTGTGTCATCGGATCCTGGCGCGCATCCTGCCAGCAGTAGAACAACCGCGACTGCAGCCACATAAGCCCTCATGCGGGCAAGCAAACCATAGCGGCTGAAGTACAACTACGCCTCGATGACCACCGGCACGATCATCGGGCGGCGGCGGTGCTGGGTGTTGACCCAGCGGCCGACGGTGCGGCGCACGACCTGCGCGAAGGCGTGGGTGTCGCGAGTGCCGTTCGCCGCGGCATCCGCCAACGCCTTGATGATTTGCGGCTTGACGGCGTCGAAGACCTTCTCGTCCTCGGCGAAACCGCGCGACTGAATCTCGGGCCCGACGATGACCTTGCCGGTCTGCGGGTCCATCGCGATGAAGATCGAGATGAAGCCTTCTTCAGCGAGGATGCGACGGTCCTTGAGGTCGGCATCGGTGATCTCGCCGACGCTCGATCCGTCGACGTAGACATAGCCGAGGTCGAGTTGGCCGACCACGCGAACCTCACCGTCACGAAGATCGATGACGGTGCCATCCTCGGCGATGATCGTGCGCTCCTCCGGCACCCCGGACTGAATCGCAAGGTTGGCGTTGGCGACGAGGTGGCGTTGCTCACCGTGCACCGGCAGCACGTTCTTCGGCTTGAGGATGTTGTAGCAATAGAGCAGCTCGCCAGCAGACGCGTGCCCCGAGACATGCACCTTCGCGTTCGCTTTGTGCACGACGTTCGCGCCGAGCTTCATGAGTCCGTTGATGACGCGGTAGACCGCGTTCTCGTTTCCTGGAATCAGGCTCGAAGCCAGAATGACCGTGTCGCCCTTGCCGACCTCGATCTGGTGATCAAGGTTCGCCATACGTGCAAGCACAGCCATCGGCTCGCCTTGGCTGCCGGTCGACATATAGACGAGTTGGTTGTCTGGGAGGTCAGCCGCCTTCTTCACGTCGAGCAGGACACCGTCTGGAACCTTCAGGTAGCCGAGTTCAGCGGCGATTCCCATGTTGCGCACCATCGATCGGCCCATGAGCACGACCTTGCGCTTGTTCGCGACCGCAGCGTCAAGCACTTGCTGCACGCGGTGAACATGGCTTGAGAAACTCGCGACGATCACCCGACGCGGCGCTTTCGCGATGACAGCCTCGAGCACAGGCCCGATGTCTCGCTCGTACGCTGTAAACCCCGGGACGTCCGCGTTGGTGGAATCAACGAGAAATAGATCGACACCCTTTTCGCCAAGGCGCGCAAAGGCTCTCAGGTCAGTAATGCGGTCATCAAGCGGCAACTGATCCATCTTGAAGTCGCCGGTGTGCAGCACAACACCCGCCGGCGTCGTGATCGCGACCGCAAGCGCATCCGGGATCGAGTGATTGACCGCGACAAATTCGAGCTCAAACGGCCCGAGCTTCTCGTGCTGCCCCTCGGCAACTGTCAGGGTGTACGGCGTAATCCGATGTTCTTTGAGCTTGGCCTCGATGAAGGCAAGCGTCAGAGTCGATCCGATGAGCGGGATGTCTTGACGCAGCCTCAGCAGGTAGGGCACCGCACCGATGTGGTCTTCGTGGCCGTGCGTCAGCACGATGCCGAGTACATCATCGAGCCGGTCCCGAATCGAGCTGAAGTCTGGCAGGATCAAGTCGACGCCGGGCTGGTTCTCTTCAGGGAACAACACCCCGCAGTCGACGATCAGAATCTTGCCTTCGTATTCGAAGGTCGTCATGTTCCGGCCGATCTCACCAAGCCCGCCGATCGGTATGACGCGAAGGGTGCCGTTGGCGAGAGCGGGCGGATCGTAAACAGAGACTGGCATCGGTTCCTAAAACGTCGGGCGGTGGGGCCGTCAGCCCCTGAGCTACATCAGCGCTACATCAGCGCTACATCAGCGCGTCGTGCCTGCGACTTTAGGCAGCGCGCCACCGGCGGCAGCATTGCGATCGGGGCGGAAGTTCTCGAGATTCAATCCTGGGATGCCCCGAACGAGCGCGAGGTCATCTTCGATGAGCGCCGCCTCGCCGTCTTCGGGGCCGACCAGCGGCAGTCGAACGCGCGGGCTCGTGATTCGCCCGAGCCCGTGCAAGATGTACTTCGCGGCCACCGTGCCTGGAACGTGCGTCATGGTCGCGCGCACCAACGGCTCAAGGGCCTTGTGGGCGGCTGTCGCGGTGGCGAGATCTCCAGCATTGACGGCATTCACGATCTGGCGGTACGGTGCGGCTGCAATGTTCGCTGTCACCCCGACGAGTCCTGTCGCACCGATTGAGAGGTGCGGGAGCACGTTCGCGTCGTCACCGGAAAAGTACATAAGGTCGGTCTGATTGAGCACGCGGCTGACTTCGCTGAAGTCGCCCTTCGCGTCCTTTATGGCAAGGATGTTGGGGTGCTTAGCGGCACGCAAGATCGTTTCGTACTTGATCGGGATGCCGGTGCGTCCGGGAATGTCGTAGAGGATGACCGGCAGATCCGTCGCATCTGCGATGAGCCGGAAGTGAGTGAGCACGCCGGCCTGCGTTGGCTTGTTGTAGTACGGGGTGACAATCATGACCCCATCTGCGCCGGCCTTCTCGCTTGCCCGGTACAACTCGATGGCGTGCGCGGTCTCGTTCGAACCGCCACCGGTGATAATTGTCGCTCGAGACCCGGCGACGCTCTTGCCGACCTTGACAAGTCGAAGTTTCTCGGCGTCGGTGAGGGTGGACGTCTCACCGGTCGTTCCCGTCACGACGATGCCGTCCGCGCCTGCCGTGATGACATCATCAATGTGCTTTTCGACACCCGCCCAATCGACTTCGCCGTCGGCCGTGAATGGCGTGATGAGCGCGACCAACACTTGGCCGAATGGATTGGTCTTCACAGTCACGCTTTACAGGGTACCTCGGTGGCTACGGCGCGACGCGCCCGTTCTCGTTGAATGCCTCGTAGGTCAGCGGCATGAGCGCGGCGAAGTGCTCTTCCATCTTCTCGGCGCACATCTCGATCTCGCGCTGCGGGTACGACGGAAAGTGCGAGCTCTCGCGCTTCGTACGAAGCGAGAGGAAGTTCATGAGCGAGCGGGCGTTGACCGTCACATACATCGACGAGTAAATGCTCAGCGGGAGCACGATTCTGGCGACCTCGCGCGCGATGCCGGCTTCGAGCATCCGCTGGTATGAGGCGTATGCCGCGGTTGCGATTCGTTCGGCTTCTGCAACAGCGAGCCGAGTCTGTTCGGCAGTGCCGGGGAGAAAGTCGTAGGCACCGGGCTTACCGACCTGAACAAGATTGCGGTCGGGTCCTGGCACGTAGAAGACCGGGCTGAGCTCGCGGTAGCGGCCACTCTCTTCGTTGTACGAGGCGATGCGGTGGCGCATAAACTCGCGAAACACGAAGATCGGAGCCTGAACGTAAAACGTCATCGAGTTGTGCTCGAACGGCGAACCGTGTCGATCGCGCATGAGGTAGTTGATGAGCCCCTTGCTGCGCGAGGTGTCGAGGTGTTCGTCTTGCGCTGCCGCGAGGGATTGTTCGCCTTGAGTTGAGACCCGAGCCGCGAACAGTACATCAGCGTCGCTCGCGTTGGAGCGGACCAGTTCGACGGTGACATCGGACCGAAACTGAATAGCCGTCAATGGTTCGGATGCTGCGGTCGCCTGGCTCACATCGATCACGATAGCGAGCCGGGATGGACCGGCGCAGCCCCCACGCCGAACCCTGTGTGTAACAGTTCTCAACATTGCCAACCGCTGGGCGAGCCGCCATATCGTTGAAGGGTTATGACTGCCATCTCCGCTGTGCTTATCGTGGTATCGCTCGTCGTCGTGAGTACGACCATCGGACTTCTCTTCCGGGCCCGTCAAGGCCGAGTGACTCACCGTGGTGTCGAGACCATTGTCAAGGCGCAGGACGTTCCAGGTGTCGAGCGCTTTGCGGCTGGCGCAACACTCGTGCAGTTCTCGACGAAAGTCTGCGCACCCTGCCGTGCGACCCACACCGTTCTTGAGGCAGCGGCATCCGAATACGCCAACGTCAGTCACGTCGATATTGATCTCACCCAGCGCCCCGATATCGCCAAGCGCTTTCGGGTTATGCAGACCCCAACGACGTTGATTCTCGACTCGAAGGGCAGGGTTCGCGCACGCATCGGCGGCGCTCCCCGGCCAGCGTCAGTTCGGGCCGAAATCGACCGCATTCTCGCGACCTGACCCTCAGCTTCACTGAGCCTCTCCCAAGGACAAAACAATGAGTTCACATCAGCAGTCGAGCAAGCCAAGCCTCGCGGTGAAGCCGGGGCAAACTGGCATCGACCCTCGCGGCCCGCGATTCGGGGCCGGGATTACAGCGGTGCTTCTGCTTATTGTCATCGCTCTGACCCTCCTGACTCCGACCGGCACTACGACGCTCGCACGCGCAAGCGAGCCAGGTTTCGTTCTCTTTGCCGTCATCACAGTGCTGTTCGGCTGGGGCGCGATCGCGGGTATCCAGCGTCACCCGTACGGCGCGATCTTCCGCGCGCTTGTGCGTCCGCGGCTCAGTCTGCCTACTGAGCTCGAAGACCCCATTCCGCCGACCTTCTCGCAAGGGGTCGGGTTCGTCATCACGGTCGCCGGTTTCACACTGCACCTCCTCGGGGTGCCGTACGGGCTCCTCATCACGGCGAGCGCGGCCTTCGTTGCGGCGTTCCTCAACTCGGTGTTTGGCTACTGCCTCGGATGCCAGATCTACCTGGTGCTGGTGCGCACCGGCATACTCGGCCACTCGGCTGCCACTGGATACTGAGACCCATAGGCTGGACGGCAACGAAAGGGTCACGACCATGTCAGTTACCAGCGAAGCAACAACGCTCTGGTTCG
>CAZCOC010000030.1:0-10341 GCA_964500075.1 uncultured Salinibacterium sp. | reverse complement strand
GAGCAGGTCGTTCCAGACCCACAGAAACTGGAAGATCGCGAACGAGGCAATGGCAGGGATGCTCAGCGGCAGCACGATCATGCGGAACGTCTTGAACGCATCCGCACCATCAACGCGGGCTGCTTCCATGAGTTCCCGGGGGATCTGCGACAGGAAGTTATGCAACAGGAAGATCGCGATCGGCATTGCGAACATGGTGTGCGCAAGCCAGATCGGAATGTATGTCCCGGTGATGCCGAGGGGCGGAATGAGCGTGAAGTCCCCAATCACAACGCCGTTCGCAAAGAGCTGGAGGAGCGGGATGAGGGCGAGTTGTAACGGGATGACCTGCATGGCGAAGATCGTGTAAAACAGCAGGTCGCGACCCTTGAAGTCGAACCATGCCAGCGCGTACGCCGCGAATGTTGCGATCACGACCGGGAACACCGTCGCTGGGATCGTGATGGCGAACGAGTTGAGAAAGTACAGACTTAAGGGCGGCGTCACCGAGCTGCCCTGGAACAAAACGGTGTTGTAGTTCTCGAGGGTAAAGCTCGGGTTGGCCAAGAATGTCCACCAGCCGGTGTTGTTGATGTCCTCTGGCGAGCGGATGCTTGAAATGAACAGACCGAATGTTGGGATCGTCCAGATCAGGGCGATGACGATCGCGACGAACGATGCGACCGGCGAGCCGAAGATGTTGTTCTGCTTGCGGCTCGTGAGCTTCATCGCAGTCGCTTTCGTCTTCGGCTTCACGCCTGTCACGGCTTGAGTGTCGATGGCAACCATCAGTGGATCTCCCTCTCCTTGCGAACCTGTCGCACGTTGTACATGATCAGGGGCAGAACTCCGAGGAAGAGGATCATCGCAAGAGCGCTACCAGTCCCGAAGTTGAGAGCCCGAAAACTCTGTTGGTACATCTCGTTCGCGATGACAGAGGTCTGAAAGTTTCCCCCTGTCATCGTGCGAATGATGTCGAAGACTTTGAGTGAGCCCACCGTGATCGTTGTCAAAACTACGATCACGCTGCCCCAGATCATCGGGATGGTGATGCGCGTGAACCGCGACCACCCCTTGGCGCCATCGAGCATTGAGGCCTCGATGATGTCATCCGGAACCGCCTTCATCGCGGCGGAGAGCACGACCATCGCGAATCCAGTCTGGATCCATACCATCACCGCGATGAGCAAGAACGTATTGAGTGGAATCTCCAGCAACCAGTTCGGCGGTGTTAGCCCTACTGCCTTCACGATCGCACTGAGTAGGCCAATGTCGGGCCGGTCGGGGTCAGGCTGGTAGGTATAAACGAACTTCCAGATAATGGATGCGCCGACGAACGAGATCGCCATCGGCATGAAGATAAGGGACTTGACGACAGCGGCGTACTTCATACGGTCGGTGAGGTAGGCGATCCCGAGCCCAATGCCGGTGGCTGCGAGGGGCACGACGATCGTCCAGATCACCGTGTTGCGCAGCACGATCAGAATCTCTGGCTGGGTGAAGGCCCAAATGTAGTTGTCGAGCCCGATGAAGTTCTCGCTGCGGGCGTCGAAGAGCGAGAGGTAGATCGTTCGGATCGCCGGGTAAATCAACCCGACGATAAGCAAAATGATGGCGGGCCCGAGGAACACCAAGTACTTCAAGCGATTCTGGGTCTTCTCCCTCGTGCGCTCGGAGAGCACGAAAATGAGGATGACCAAGGCCACGAAGACCGCGAGACCTACGACAAGGAGAACCACATTGGGCCCGACACTCGAGAAGACCCGCTGCGCCAGTTGAATCGGCATTGATTCGCTCATCTCAGTTCAGTTCAGTTCAATTCAGATCAATTCAGATAGAGAGGTGCGGGGCCCGCCTTGAGAGCGAACCCCGCACCAGTACTACTTAGTGCTTACTGCTAGTTGCCTAGTAGATCAACCTACTACTGCGGCCAGCTTGCCTCGATGGCGTCGAGCGCAGCCTGGTCAGACTTGTTCTCGGCGATCCATGCGGTCATTTCCTTCCAGAACGAACCAGCGCCGACTGCGGCCGGCATGAGGTCCGAACCGTCGAAGCGGAACGTGGAAGCGTTCTGCAGGATCTCGACGGCGTTGGCGTTTACCGGGTCTGCCACGTTGGAGGTGTCCAGGCCGAGGTTGGCCGAGAACCAGCCACCGAGGGCGGCCTTCTTGTTGTTCCAGTCAGGCGTCGTGAGGTAGAGCTGAACCGCAGCAACCTCTGGACGGTCCGCGAAGGCACCGACGAACTCGCCACCACCGAGGGCTGGCTTGTTGTCAGCGGTCACGCCCGGGAAGTAGAACGTGGTGATGCCACCCTCGACCGTGGTGTCTTCCGGGGTAACGATGGTCGCGCCCTGGTCAGCCACAAGGATGCCGCCGATGAAGGAGGCCTGGCGGTGCATGGCGCACGAACCATCAACAATGCCAGCGCCACCGGTCTGGAAGCTCGTGGTTGCGATGGAAGGAACGTCACCGACGTATGCCGGGTTCTTGAGGATCTTGCCGGCCTCGCCGATCACCTCAAGCACCTTCGGGTCGTTGAACGGGATTTCGTTGCTGACCCACTGGTCGTAGGTCGCAGCGTCTTGGAAGCGAAGCATGAGGTCTTCCATCCAGTCCGTAACGACCCAGCCGGTCGCGTCGCCGGACTCGATGCCAACACACCACGGCTGCACGCCAGTGCCACTTGCGGCGATCTCGTCGCTCAGCGCGAGCAACTCGTCCCACGTGGTCGGGATGGCCCAGCCGTTGTCTTCGAACGTCTTCGGTGAGTACCAGACGAAGGACTTCACGTTGGCGCCAAGCGGTGCCGCGTAGAAGGTTCCGTCGACCGTGCCGTAGTCCTTCCAGTCAGGGGTGTAGTTGCTGTCAACGCTGGCGCTCACGGCGTCAGGAGCGGCGACCATCTTGCCGGTCGCAACCATTGCGGCCAAGAGTCCGGGCTGCGGGAAAACCGCGATGTCAGGAGCGGTTCCACCCTCGACGCGTACGGGCAGCTGGGCTTCGAACTCCTTGGAGCCGTTCCAGTTGATCGTGATGCCGGTGCAGTCCTCGAACTCGACGAAGGACTCTTGGAAGAGCTCGGCCTCCGGGCTGACAACGGTCGTGTAGATCTCGACCTCGGTGCCCGAACTGCCCTGGTAGTCGGCGTACGCCTCACAGCCCTCTGGGATTTCGCCAGTTCCGCTGTCCGCAGCGGCACAGCCAGAAAGGATCAGAGCGAAAGCGGTTGCAGTGGTGGTAGCCAGGACAAGTGAGCGGCGGTGTGTTGCCCTCATAGTAAATCTCCTTTGATTGGTTAGGGGTGGCTTCCGCGGTCAAAAACTCCTGACATATGCGGGAAACCAGAACCAGACTAAGGCGGAGAGGCACCAGATCGATCGGGTATTCGTATCGTTTCGATAACAGTAAGCGCTTGCAGCAGGGCAAAATCGCAGGATTCTGAGGATTTGGTGAGAGCGCTCTCAGCTCAATTGGTGCAAGCGCTTACAGCAAACCTCGTGAAAGAACTGCAACCCCATCAACCACCCGGGTCAGACGGAAGGGGTGACCCAGTCGCCAGTGGCGAGGTACTGCACCTTCTTGGCGATCGATACGGCGTGGTCTGCGAAACGCTCATGGTAGCGAGAGGCGAGCGTGGCATCCACCGTGTCAACGGCGCCGCCCTTCCAAGTTTCACCGAGCACCTTGTCGAAGACCGAGAGGTGCAGCGCGTCGATCTTGTCGTCGTCGTTGCGAATCTCTTCAGCGAGCTTCATGTCTTCAGTCTTCAAGAGCTCAACGAGTTTGTTCGCAATTGCGACATCAAGGGCGCCAAGCTCTCTGAATGTTCCGCGCAGCGACTTCGGCACAACCTTGTCAGGGAAGCGGTACCGCGCGAGCTGCGCGATGTGTTCGGCCATGTCCCCCATGCGCTCAAGGGATGCGCTAATGCGCAGCGCACTCACGACAATGCGCAAGTCGCGGGCGACGGGTTGCTGGCGCGCCAGAATCTGAATCGCCAACTCGTCGAGTTCTTGTGCCGCAAGGTCGATCTTGCTGTCGTCTTCGATGACCGCCTCAGCGAGCGTGACGTTTGATTCGTTGAATGCGCGAGTGGCGTTGTCGATCGAGGCCGCGACGAGGGTCGAGACCTCGATCAGGCGATCCTGCACCTCACGCAGTTCCTGCTGGAATACTTCGCGCATGGTCTTCGGTCCCTTCGTTGCGGGCATTTTTGGGCCAGCACGTTTAGGTCACCATGCCCCGGCGAGGTAAACGAAAGGTGTTGCCGGCCTGAACAACAACCAAAGTGAAGCGCCTTGGCAGCGCAGCCCTGAAATTGCAACTCAGTAGTAACTACTCTAGACACTATGAACTCCGCGTGGCTGGTTCTGGCCGCTCTCGTGTTCGGTGCCGTGGTCGGCGCTGGTGCGTTCGCGGTCCTCGTCTACGCTGCACGACGCGGTCGTCGCGCAGCCGCGGTGATCAACGCGACAGTGCCAGATGGAGTCGACCAGGTCATCGAAGCGCTCGAGTCCGCCGGGGTCGTGCTTGACCCATCGAACAACGTCGTCAAGGCAAGCCCGGGAGCGCTCTCGTTCGGTCTGGTGTGGAACCAAGCGCTCGTGCATCCGGAGTTGGTGCGATTGGTGGATCGCGTGAGACGAAATGGCGAGCCGGTCACAGAAGAATTGAACGTCTCGCGCGGCCCGTTCGGGGATGCAACCCTGTACCTGTTCGTGCGCGTCGCTCGACTCGGCGCTCGCTACATTCTGCTCATTGCGGAGGACCGCACGGAGTCCTACCGCCTTGACGAGGTGCGGCGCGATTTCATGGCGAACATCAGTCACGAACTCAAGACTCCGATCGGAGCGGTCAGCCTGCTGGCCGAGGCACTGGCCAGTGCAGCGGGAGATCCGAAGCAGGTGCGCAAGTTCGCGGCCCAACTTTCCACCGAGTCGGAACGCCTCGCGCGCATCACGCGCGAGATCATCGAACTGTCAAGATTGCAATCGCAGGATGCCCTGACCAAAGCCGATCGCGTCGACATCGATCACGTGGTCGCTATCGCGATCGATCAGAACCGCGTTGTCGCCGATTCTCATCGCATCCGTCTGGTGAGCGGCGGGGACAAGAACGCCGAAGTATACGGTGACGAAGCCCTTCTGGCGATTGCGCTGCACAACCTGATCAGCAACGCCATCCAATACTCACCCGACGGGTCGCGGGTCGGAATCGGGATCAACAGTTCTGACGGCGTCGTCGAGATCGCGGTGACCGATCAGGGTGTCGGCATTCCGGAGGACGAACTCGATCGGGTCTTCGAGCGCTTCTTTCGAAGTGACCCGGCCCGGAGCCGCAACACCGGCGGCTCGGGCTTGGGATTGAGCATCGTCAAGCACGTCGTGCAGAATCACGGCGGAGACATTCGTGTCTGGTCGCAGCCCGGCAACGGCTCCACGTTCACGGTTCGACTTCCAGAAGCGTCACATTCCACTGCACAGAAGGTAGGGGTTCCTGCATGACCAAGATCCTGATTGTTGAAGATGAGTCCTCGCTGAGCGAGCCGCTTGCCTACCTCCTTGACCGCGAAGGCTACGAAACGGTCATCGCCGCCGACGGCAACGCCGCAGTCAGCGAGTTCGACCGCGCTGGCGCCGACATCATTCTGCTCGACCTGATGCTGCCGGGACTCTCGGGAACCGAAGTGTGCCGGGAGATCCGAACCCGTTCAGCTGTGCCGATCATCATGCTGACCGCGAAGGACAGCGAGGTCGACATCGTCGTCGGGCTCGAGTTGGGGGCAGACGACTACGTCACGAAGCCGTATTCGACTCGGGAACTGCTGGCACGCATCCGCGCGGTACTTCGTCGGCGAGTGGAGGACGAGCACGATGACCAAGCGGTTCTCGAAGTGGGCTCCGTGCGCATGGATGTTGAACGGCACGCGGTTTCGGTTGATGGCAAGGAGACGGCGATGCCGCTCAAGGAGTTCGAGTTGCTTGAACTGCTGCTTCGCAACTCCGGTCGCGTGCTGACCCGCGGCCAGCTCATCGACCGGGTGTGGGGCGCAGACTACTTTGGCGACACCAAGACCCTCGACGTGCACATCAAGCGCATCCGCTCGAAGATCGAGAAGAAGCCCTCGGAACCGACGATGCTCGTGACCGTGCGCGGCCTCGGCTATCGCTTCGAGGGGTAGCGCGCTGCGCTCAAGCTAGCGCGCGGCCTCAGCTGGCTTGAGGTCGAGGTAGTGCTCGTCAAGCGCGGCAAGCGCAGGCACGAGCATCTGAGTGCCCGGAACGGTGCCGTGCTGCACGTATACCGGCAACAGTCCGCCGGCAATCGCGTCTGGCATGGGCACGATGAGTTGCTCTTCGTCAACCGTGTTGCCGAACGAGACGACCGAGTTGCGAGGCACCGGCCTGAGGAAGTTCACTTGTTCACCCGAGGTCGAGACCGTCTGGATGCGCACGACAGCCGTCATATCGCCATCATTGATGATCGTGATCAGCAGACTCGCGGAGAGTCCGTCATCGCTCATGAGCGCTATCACGTTGCGCAACTTCACGTCACCGAGGTTCGCGTCGATGCCATCGCTTGGCGAATACTGAATCAGTGTTGCCTGCTGGCTGATGAACGTGCACCCGGTCGTACCGATCACGAGCGCTGTCGCCAGAATCGCGGATGCCACGGCTCGGGCTCCAACACTGCGACGCTTCACGCCACTAGCTTAGCGAGCGGCGAACCTCGTCGAGGTTAGGGCACCCTAACCTTTCCTCGACTGTGGTAAACTCGGAGTCTTCGAAAGGACTGCCGGAATGCTGTTTGAGGTTGGCGAAACTGTCGTATACCCCCATCACGGAGCCGCAACCATCACCGAGGTGAAGAAGCGCACGGTGCGAGGCGAAGAGAAGCTCTACCTGAAACTCAATGTCACCCAAGGTGATTTGACGATCGAGGTTCCAGCAGACAACGTCGATCTGGTTGGCGTGCGCGATGTTATCGGCCGCGAAGGACTCGACCAGGTATTCGAGGTTCTGCGCGCACCGTTCACAGAAGAGCCGACCAACTGGAGCCGCCGCTACAAGGCGAACCTCGAGAAGCTTGCATCCGGAGATGTCATCAAGGTTTCCGAGGTCGTGCGCGACCTGTGGCGTCGCGATCAGGACCGCGGACTGTCCGCCGGCGAGAAGCGGATGCTTGCCAAGGCTCGGCAGATCCTCATCTCTGAGCTCGCGCTCGCCGAGAAGACAGACGAAGAGAAGGCATCCACCGTTCTCGACGAGGTTCTGGCGTCGTAGGTATTCCGACCGCCACAACGGCCGTCATCATCGTCGCGGCCGGCTCGGGCGCGCGCCTCGGCGCCGGCCTGCCGAAGGCCTTCGTGGATGTCGCCGGCCGCTCTCTGCTTGGGCACGCGATCGATTCCGTTCCGCCGAGCGTTCAGCTGGTGATCGTCGCGCCCGCGTCGCACATTGCTGAAGCCCGTGAGCTCGCTGCCGACGCGGTCGTCGTGGTTGGGGGTGACTCGCGGCAAGCGTCGGTCGCGGCGGGGCTCGCTGTCGTTGAGCCGGGCATCCGCACTGTGCTCGTTCATGACGCGGCCCGCGCGTTCACGCCAACCGAGGTTTTCGAGCGAGTAATTACCGCGGTCGTCTCGACGGGCGGGGGTGTGATCCCGGTGCTGCCGGTGATCGACACCATCAAGCGCGTCGACGGCGCGGCGGTACTCGAGACGATCGACCGTTCCTCGCTCGTGCAGGTGCAGACCCCACAGGGCTTTCCTCGCGACGCGCTGGATGCCGCGTACCGCACTGCGGGCGCTGAGCACACCGACGACGCCGCACTGTTCGCCGCGGCCGGGGGAGTGGTCACCTCCGTCGTGGGCGACCCACGGTCGCACAAGATCACGACCCCCGACGACTTGCGCCGGGCGGAACTGGAGGCGATTGTGCCGGGTATGGACGAGCGTGACCGCCGGGCTGCACAGACGCGCACCGGCGTCGGTATTGATGTGCACGCCTACGACCCCGCAGAGCCGCTGTGGTTGGGCGGCTTGTTCTGGCCAAACGAGGTCGGCCTGTCCGGGCATTCCGACGGGGATGCGATGAGTCACGCGATCTGTGATGCCCTGCTGTCGGCGGCCGGGCTTGGTGATATCGGCTCGCGGTTCGGCACCGACGACCCACGCTTTGCGGGGGCCCACGGTGATGTGTTCCTCGCCGAAACCGTCGCTCTTGTACGCGCGGCAGGATTCGTCGTCGGCAACGTCGCGGTGCAGCTCATCGCGAATTCTCCGAGGCTCGGCGCACGGCGCGCTGAACTCGAGGCGCACCTGACTGCCTTGGTGGGCGCACCCGTGAGCGTCGCGGCGACGACATCCGACGGACTCGGGTTCACCGGTAATGGTGAGGGCGTCGCAGTGATCGCGACGGCATTGCTATCGGATGTCGCGACCTAGGCGACTCGGCTTGTCTCTCGGTACCCCGGTTGACCTACGGCTTGGAAACTTCGACTTCAAGCGCTGAAATCGTGAGGTTGAGGATCGTGACAGCGCCCTTTCCACCCTCGACATTGCAGCTTGCGGTCGCAACCGACTCTGGCGAATCGATCGGGACGAGTATCGCCGCCGTGAACGACTCGATCTCGCCCGCGCCCATTGCCTTGACGACGATCGGATAACTCGGCTCGCCGCTGGCACCGTTGATCGTTATGCTGCAATCAGCGAGTGCCCCCTTCGCGGACGATTCCAGAGTCGCGCTGCCGGTGATGAGCCAGGTGCCCGTAGTCAGAGCGACAGGCGTCGTGGCGTTGGTGTCCTTCTCATTCGCTTGAGCACGCACTTTGCCAGCTGGGCCCTGCGGCCCAGGTTCACCCTGAACGCCAGGCGCACCGGTCGCGCCAGTCGCGCCAGTCGCGCCAGGAGTTCCCTGCGCCCCGAGTGCCCCTGCGTCGCCCTTGTCGCCCTTGTCGCCGCGCGAGCCAGAAGCGCCCTTTTCACCTACGGCTCCCTGCACGCCTTGAGAGCCCTGGCTTCCTTGGTCACCCTGTGCACCCTGTGCACCTGCGGCGCCCTGTGCGCCTGCGGCGCCCTGTGTGCCGGTTGCGCCAGCCGCGCCGGTGTCGCCCTTCGCGCCTTGTGCACCTGCAGCGCCTTGGGCTCCTGTTGCGCCCTGGGCTCCGGTAGCTCCCGGGGTTCCTGGCACGCCTTGGAGTCCTGGATTTCCTTGGACACCCGCAACCCCTTGGGTTCCGTTTGCGCCGTTTGCGCCAGTTGCTCCGGTGACTCCTGCGGTTCCGGTGTCACCCTTTGCTCCAGTGGCCCCATTGCTGCCGGAAGGCCCAGCAGGCCCAGCAGGTCCAGCAGGCCCAGCAGGTCCAGCAGGCCCGACAGACCCGGCCGGCCCGGCAGACCCGGCCAGCCCGGCCGGCCCAGAAGGTCCGGAAGGCCCAGCAGCTCCAGCAGGTCCAGCAGGCCCCGTGTTGTCTGCCGGTCCGGTCGTCGCAATGCCGATAGGGGACGACCCGGAGGTCAATACGGCCGCCGACACTCCGCCGACTGTCATCAACGCGACTAGGGCGACCGCGAGTGCGACTACTGCCGTGAACGGAAAACGTCGGCCAGAGGGCGGGCGCATAGACACAGGTACTCCAGTAAGACATTCGGGTTGCTTTCGGGAAAAAGCAATGCTGGGGGGACTCATAATTCTGGAACGCGCTGGTGCGCATTTCAACCCCCCGTTCGAGCAGTGCGCTCACGAGGACAAACAGGGGCACCGCTACACTCTTGGGGTGACCGTGCGCCTGTACGACTCGAAGTCCGCGGCCCTCGTCGACTTCGTCCCTCGCGCGCCCGGCAAGGCTGGCATATATGTTTGCGGGCCGACGGTGCAGTCATCCCCTCATATTGGTCATCTGCGCTCGGCCCTTGTGTACGACTTGTGGCGCCGCTGGTTGAACTACCGTGGATTCGACGTGACACTCGTGCGCAACGTCACCGACATCGACGACAAGATCCTCAACGCCGCCTCGATCACCTCAAGTACAGAGCCGTGGTGGGCGCTCGCGTACCGGTACGAACTGGAGTTCACGGCGGGGTACACAGCCATCGGCATCCAGCCCCCGACTTACGAGCCGCGAGCGACGGCAAGCATCACCGAGATGCAGGCGATCATCCAGCGCCTCATCGAACGCGGCCACGCCTACCCCGCTCCGGATGCCTCTGGTGACGTCTACTTCGACACCGCCAGCTGGCCGGCATACGGCGAACTCACTCGGCAGAAGCCGGACGATATGGTCGCGGCATCCGACGCTGACCCGCGAGCCAAGCGCGACGCCCGCGATTTTGCGCTGTGGAAAGGCCACAAAGAGGGCGAAC